>NATO01000117.1 GCA_002085385.1 candidate division Zixibacteria bacterium 4484_93 | reverse complement strand
ACGAGGTATGACATTTTATTTCATCCTATAAACTTTTTCGGGGTATATATCGATTGCCCGATACCATTCGACGAGCTTTTTTACCCTCTCGTCTTTGTCTTCGGGCAGGACAAGTGGTCTTCCTCTACCATCGAGAATCACACCGACCACACCGCCAGATATCTCGCAGTTGAGTTCTTCTCCACTTCCTCGTCCAAGGTCGAACCCTCTTGTGGGTTTCAGTTTTGCTTTTGCCTTTTCACCGACGGCAAGTGGGAACTTCTTCATCTCACCGTAAAGCAGTTCTCCCTCCTCGACCTTTCCATCGGGGAATTCGATGCGATAGCCGAGGATAGGCTTCTTTTTGTTTGTCTGTCCTGCTGGGGCGATGCAGGTGCCGAGATGTATCAGGCAATCCTTCTCGAATACTTCCGTTGCTGCCTTCGGGTGGACAACAGAGAGCACACCCAGCTGTGGCATCATAAATATGGAGTCGACTGCGAGTCGTGTTACCCCCTCGGGCTGGAAGCTATCGATGAGCATAAGAGCAGCTTGAGCTCTTCTCGGTGCGTGTGAGAGCACCCCCCCAGAGCCTATGAGCATATCGAGCGTCATCATATTGACGATGGTTTCTGCCTGTTCCTGCTCGAACGCCTCGGATATTGTTCGTGCTGTCTGGACGCCTTTAAGCCTTGTTGCAAACGATTTGTGCTGAACAAAGGCAAGCCTGAGAGCCTCTCTTGCCACTGCTTGCTCGAAGACGAGGTCATCTAAGGTCTGAGGAATTGTTGTGGGACGTATCATCTTGTTCTTGATGCGATTTCTTACCTTCCGCTCATCCAGATGAAATGGTATCCATCTCTGGACATTGGCAAGCCCGGCTGCCTTGAAGACATTGGATATAGAATAGCTCATACCTTTAGGGCGTTCTTAACAATCTCCCTCGCATCCTTGTTTCCTGCGTATATCACGGGGAGTTTATAGCTATGTCCGAGTCGTGGTTTCGGGTCGGCGGCTGCGATAATCTCTGCGAGTTCTGCTACATGGCTCGTTGTTCCGCCGTCTATTCCGCCGGAGAGTAGTATCATATCGGGGCGAAGCCGCCTTATTCGCTCTATCTGTTCGTGGGGGAGTCTCTTGTCGTTCGATGCGATAACATCCATAACGATGGCGCCAGCGCCGAGTGCCGCTCTTTCGGCGGATTCTGCTGTCATTGTTCTGACAACACCTGCCACCATCATCTGAAGCCCACCGCCTGCCGACGATGTGGAGACATAGATGTCCGTTCCTTCTTTGTCGTTTCTTGTTGGGCGAATAATCTGCCCGCTTTCGTTTATAAGTTTCCGTCCAGTTAGTTCGGTTACCTCAGAGATAGCGTTCAGAACACCCATCGTTACATCCTCGAACGGTGCCTCGACCGTTGTCGGTGCTTCCCCTCGAACAATGAGTCTGTACTCACCGTTCTGCTCTTCTATGAGAATTGCCTTGGTGGTTGTGCTTCCGCAGTCCGTTGCTACAATGACCTTTATATCTTCTGGTTTCATGGCTGACATCTCTTCCCCCGTTTTCTCCTTTCCTGTTCTTCGACCTTCTTAATATTATCCTCTTCTTCGATAAATTCAAGCAATTTTTCTATCGATTCTCTTTTTGAGAGTGCACTTCGGAAAAGTGAAAAATCCTTGCTCGTTAGAAACAGCTGAACATATGGCTCGAGGAAAAGCAGAAGTTGGCTCGATACGAAGTTGACAGGCTTCGACATCTCGAGTATAAGTATCGCCGGCACAGCCATCTTCCACTCGGTGACCTTCTTTGCTACCTTCCTTAAGACATCGAGCTCCTCGGGAACAAGCTTATCAGTCATCTCGCGCTTCCAGTCCTCTTCCCTGAAATGATGGTAGTATGGGAACATATCAGCTCTCCTCTATATGCGCTTTGACAAACTCAATTACCTCTTCTCTATTTCCGGAAAAATTGAGATACATTCCCCGGAAGTTCTCGAGCCAGTAGGTTGACTCAAACGGGCTCAAGAGCACGCCGTTTTTGTCTGGATAGAACGATTTGAAATGCTTCCACTCCTTGAACTGCACTATCCCGATAAGCCTTTTTTTCACCCCATCCTCTGTTAGAGTGAACCTTGTCGGGAAGAATAGGTTCAAAAGCGAAAAGAACGCAGCGAGACTGAATATCCCCCCGAAGGCGAGGTTCTCCATATACCAGGCGGAGAAGAAGAAGACAAATAGAAGGATAAGAATGCCTATTGCACCCTTTTCAGGTTTCTCCTTTATCGGAAAGAATACCCATTCAATAGATTCTTTTTCCATCTTCTCAATCTTCTGGCTTTTTTAGCCTTTCCTTTTCCTTTAATTGGAGTTCGGCTAAGAGCTCCTCGGGGGAAACAATCTCTTTTTTCACCAGGAGCGTTATAAGAGCCTGGAGTGTCAGGTTATTTGTCAGGATGAGCTGCTCATAGGTTATCTTGACCTCTTTCCCATCCATAGTGACCGTTATAGCATCATCGCCTTTTTTCATTTTTCTCCTCTATTTTACCTTGATGATTTTTTCCCCCGCCAGTTTGAGTATCGGAGTGTATTCGTTTGCCCCGTAGCGATTGAACTGAATTTTCCCCGATGCACCGTTGTATTCACAGAGCCCCGAGATATAGTCCACGATGAGTGAGTGAGAGACGGCTCCTCTGCGGATTCCATCTACGATTATGGATAGGGCATCATACCCCTGGCTTGCCAGTTTATCTGCCTCTTCCTTATGGAGTTTCTCATAATTTTTTCTGAAGCTTTTCCATCTCGGATTGTCGGTGTTGATGAAGAAATCGTCTGGAATAAAGTAGAGCGAGTCGTAGTATCCTGTGGCATATTCGAGCACATCCTCTTCTCGCCATCCGTTCGCTCCGATGATGGTTCCGTTTATGTGGAAAGCTGCTATTGTTGGCAGGACGGTCTGTATCTGGTCAGAGTATACTGGTGCAAATATCCCATCGACGGAGATAGGCCATTCCTCCTCATCCTTCAGTTTGCCGTTTTTCTTGTGGAAGACGGTATCTGTGGAGTCGACCCTTGTGAGCAATCTCTTTAGTTCCGGCATAAACGGCTCTCTCAGTCGTATGAACTGGGGTTTCAGGTCTATTTCACCCTCGGAGAATGTTTCCTTTGCGATGATTTCTCCGCCGTGTGAGGTCACGGTTTTCTCGAATATGTCGAGTATCCCTGTTCCGCAGATATCGTCTGGTCCAATTGCAACGAACCGTTTGAGCTTGAGGGAATCGACAGCGAACAATGCAATGTTTCTTCCGCCTGTTTCCGGGCTTGTCGCCAGCTGAAAGATGTATTCTCCGATGCTTGCCAGTCCATCTCTTGTGGCGGTTGGTATTACAAGCGATACCTTCTCCGCCTGTGCGAAGGCTGCCACAGCCACAGCGCACTCACTCCTCAGTGGTCCCACAATGGCTATTGGCATATCCTCGGAGATTATCTCGCGGATGGCGTCCGCAGCGACGAGTGGGTCACCCTTGGTGTCCTTGACAGAGAGGGCTATATTCAGCCCCCATTTTCTCTTTGCATTCTCGGCAGCGAGCTTCACACCGTTCAGGATTTTGTCACCATAAGCTTTATACTTTCCCGATATCGGCACGAGCACCCCTATAACTATGTTCTGCTTGAGCTCCTCTTCGAGGGTCTTGACGAGCTGTTCCATCTTTTCCCTGTGAGCGCCTCGGGGGAAGTGAGCGAGGTATGTTTTTGCCTCCCCCAGAGCTTTCGCCTTCTTATCTGCGTATCTGTAACGCTTGGCGAGGAAATATGCAACCTCCTCCTCACAGAATTTGCTGAGTGGCTGTCGTGAGAGGGTTTGTAGCTGACGCAGTGTTAGATACCCCCACAGGATCCTCTCGAGTGCTGTTTTCGCTGCCGAGCGGAGGGCGGGCTCATCGGTCAGTGAATAGGCAAGTCCATACTCCATTGCTGCTCTCGGATATTCCTTTCGGAAGAAATACAGGTTCCCGAGGAAAAGGTGTGCGTATGGAAGATATTCCGGCTCCTTTCCGGATGACACAAAATTCTCGAACCAGTCGAGAGCCTCCGGGTAATTTTCGCTTTTATAGGCGATATATGCATAGAGAAAGGTCGCCTTGTCTGAGTATGGAGATGAGATGCTCCTCGAAATGGACTTAAATGCTGCCTGGGCCTCACCGTATAAACCTCTCCTGTAAAGAGCCAGTGCGGAATCAAATCGCGTCTTGTCCGTATTAGCACCAAGAGCAGTTGCAAGTGTCAGAAAGAGAAGAGTGACACTACATATATTTCTTCGCCAGCCTAACATATTCCTCTGCATGTTGCTTTAGATGTTCTATTATATTCTCATCGAACTTCTTCTTTTCTACTGCGGGGATACCGGCGACGAGGGTAAGGGGCGGGATGGTGGAGCGTTCTCTAACGACTGCCCCTGCTGCAACCACAGAGCCTCTCTTTATCCTTGCCCCATCGAGCACGACAGCGCCCATCCCGATGAGGCAGAAATCCTCTATTGTGCATCCGTGCAGAATGGCGTTATGCCCGACAGTGACATAGTTTCCTACTATGCTCGGCTTGTCGTAGTCCACATGCAGAACCGAATTGTCCTGGATACTGCTACATTTGCCAATCTCGATTTTATTTATGTCCCCTCTCAGAACGACCCCGAACCAGATGCTGGCGCCCCTTCGTATGGTAACATCCCCGATGAGTGTTGCATTTTCTGCAACGAACGCTCCATCCTCTATCACCGGTGTCTTCCCGCCAAAACTTATAATCGGCATACCATTCCTTTACGCTATATCCTCGGGTCTTATAGCCCTCAGCCTGTTTTTGAGCTCGATGAACAGTTTGTTCTTCTCTGTCTCTTCGACGATGGGTGTATCCTTGCTCACAAAGATGGGAGAGCTGGTTCTCAGTGCGAGTGCAATGGAATCGGATGGTCTTGCATCGACAACGATTGTCCTGTCTTGCTGGTTTATGTGCAGCAAGGCGTAGTAGATATCCTCTCTGATTCCGGTTATAACCACCCGCTCGAGCTTTGCATCGAGCCCATCTACTATCTCTTTCATAAGGTCATGGCTCATTGGGCGAACTGGCTTGAGTCCCGCGAGTGCCATAGCAATTGCCCTCGCCTCGGCTACGCCAATCCAGATGGGAACAATTCTATCCTTTCCTACCTCCAGCACGATAACAGGTGTGTTTGCCTTGATGTCGAAGGCGAGCATCCTTACCTGAGCGGGAAGCATATATCACCTCTCTTAGACTAGGAAACCGAGTATCGCTATTTTCCCCAGGGCGGTTACCCCCAGAGCTATCAGCCAGTCGAGCAGTGGAAGTTTTGTCCCCGGTATATTCAAAAGTTTCCATATCCTCGGTAGAACCCCGACCGGTATGAGCAAGAGATACCATCCTGAGATGGTCACGCCGAGAAAGAGCATTCCCCTCTCAAATCTTGTGGAGGCATCACTCACTCTTGCAACCCCGAGGTAATGTTCGATGTAAGGGAGGACCCATATAACAAAAACAGCCAAACATAGTAGCTCGAATTTAACCGTTCCTTTATCTGCTATGGGTGGAACGACAAGACTGCCGATGAAGAGTAGGAGGATGTGTATACCCTGGTCGCCGAAGAAGAGGAGCGCAGAGTCTTTCCTCCTCGACTGGAGCTTTACCTTTGCATAATCCACAGCGATGTGCAAAACCGCGAGCGCAAATATCAACAGAAGATACACAGGCACATCCCAGTGAGGGAAGAGAGCAAAGAACGCAGCGAACAGGAAGACACCACCGTGAGGTAGGACACCCGTTATCCCTTTGGACCTCAGATTATACAGTTCTTTTGTCTGCA
>NATO01000116.1 GCA_002085385.1 candidate division Zixibacteria bacterium 4484_93 | reverse complement strand
TTGTCGAGCTTGTCGGGATATCACTCTGGTCAGAGAGGATATTCATAGATTCGAGGAAGGATATAGAGGGAGGGTTCGTTGCAGCCACTCTATCGGTTATGTTTGGACGGGTTAGCTATGCCATCCTGACATACATATTGAAAGGAACATTCATCGGGATAAGGCAGGAGCCTGGACGCTTCATCCTGAAAAGTTTCTACTACTCGCTTCCTGGGATTACCATATTCATACTTCTTGGAGCACTCCTCCTTCCGAGGGTGTATAGATGGTATCACACAGAGGAGACAGAAGAAGGAGCAGCCGTATGACGCAGCCTCTCGATAGAATTTTCAAGGCTTACGACATCAGGGGAATCTATCCCGATGAACTGAACGAAGATATCGCATATAGGATAGGGTATGCAGCAGCCAAACAGCTCGGCAGAGAGATACTCGTCGGGCGCGATATGAGGTTATCATCGGACAATCTTTTCTCCGCTCTAATCCGTGGAATACTCGATTCTGGAAGTGACGCAATAGACTGTGGGCTTGTTTCCACCGATGCACTATATTTCGGTGTCGGCAGGTTCGGACTGCCCGGAGGAATAATGATAACAGCTTCGCACAACCCTCCGGAGTATAACGGTTTCAAGATATGTGGGCGGGAAGCAATTCCTGTGTCCGGTGCAAGCGGTCTCCCTGAGATAAAACAGATGGTCTCGAAAGGAGAGTTCCCGAGGTCGAAGCAGCCGGGGAGGATGCGCCGGATTAATCTGTTGTCTCCATATATAGAGCATATTCTCTCGTTCGTCGAGAGGGGAAAGATTGCTCCCTTGAGGATTTTAATCGATGCGGGCAACGGTATGGCTGGTAAGGTTGTTCCGCTCCTGTTCGAGCATCTACCCTGCAGGCTAACCGGTATGTATTTTGAGCTTGATGGTTCATTTCCGCATCATCTTGCCAACCCGATAATCCCTGATAACACAATTGAACTTCGCCGCCGGGTTGTCGAGGAGAAATTTGACCTCGGTGCTGCCTTCGATGGAGATGCCGACAGGGTTTTCCTTGTAGATGAGCGTGGAGAACTCATCGGTGGCGATATGCTGCTCGCACTCATCCTTAAAGGGCTACTCGAGAAAAACCCCGGTGCAGCGGTTGTCTATAACCTCATCTGCTCAAGAGTGGTGCCTGAACTCATCGAAGAATACGGCGGTATCCCTATCCGCTCCCGTGTGGGGCACGCATTCATCAAGCCGCTTATGAGAAAACATAACGCAATCATCGGCGGCGAGCACTCGGGACACTTCTATTTCAGAAACAATTGTCTCCGACCAGAAAGGGAAAATGGATGAGGTGGAGCAGGAGTTTCTCAGAGAGGGGTTCAAACTGGAGAAACTGGATGGTCTATCGGTTATCGGCGATGATGTCTGGTTCAATCTCCGCCCGTCGAACACGGAACCACTTCTGAGGCTCAATGTCGAAGGAAAAACGAGGGAGCTGGTCGACAGGACAACCGAAGAGGTAATACGCATCTTAAAGAGATAGGGTATGATAGCGAGGCTCATCGGGCTTCACCGCTGTGGGAAGTCCACTCTATTTAATCTGCTCTCCGGTAGAGAGAAAACATCGGGGAAATTCGGTGAGAAGAGGCTCACCGTTTGCAAGATAGCCGACCCGAGGGTAACTCAGCTCGCCGAGGCGTATTCCTCCAAGAAAACAACATTCGCCGAGATAGAGATAGAAGAGCTACCAGAGCTTTCCTCCCGTATGCTGCCCGATATAAAGGACGCGAATGCACTTATCGTTCCTATCAGGCTATTCGACGACCCGATAACAAGGGAAAAACCCTCACCTGAGAGGGACATAAGGGAAATAGACACAGAGCTTATCCTGAATGATGTGAAGGCGATTGAGACACGGCTCGGCACAATCGATAGATACATCAAAAAGGGGGCACCGAAACAGGAACGAGAGGAGTTAGAATCTGAAAAGGCACTCCTTGCAAGACTCGAAGCTCTTCTCGAATCCGGCGTCCCGGTGCGGCAGATACCATTGGACAAGAAAGAGATGCAGACAATAAAAAACTACTCATTCGCATCCGGGATACCTGTTCTTTATCTCCTCAACCACGACGATGACCACAAAGAAATAGCAAGAACCTTAGCAGATAAGCTTTCTTCCCTTGCCGGCACAGATACACTTCCTATGAATGTAAAACTTGAGCTTGAGCTGGCGTCTCTCCCCGAGGACGAGCGAAGGGAGCTTATCGATGAGTTCGAGCTCGAGCCTGTCGGCGTGGACAGGTTGATAAAAAAGGTGTACAATCTTCTCGGTCTTATCTCGTTTCTGACGGCAGGTGAGCGGGAAGCTCGCGCCTGGACAATTAGAACTGGAACAGATGCGCTCCACTCAGCAGGCACTATCCACAAGGATATGCAGAAGGGGTTCATACGGGCGGAGGTAATATCATTCAACGAGTTGGCATCCGTGAACTTCGATACAAATCTCGCAAAGAAAAAGGGGATGTTGCGGCTCGAGGGAAAAGACTACATTGTCAAGGATGGCGATGTTATCTTCTTTAGATTCAATGTGTAAATATATTCTCACACTTCTCATCCTGTCAATTTTTTCTGGATGCTCGAATTCGCCGACCGAGCCCGGTCTATTCGATGGCAAAATCTCTGTCTCCGGCTTTGTTGCAAAGTATCCAGCAGGCAATCCTCTCATCAGGCTGACTGTCGAGTATGAGGGATGCGAGGACACAACCGCCTATGTGTATATAAACAGCCTCTCTGTGCCATATCAGCCATCCTTTGGTGTCTACGAGGCAGAGATACCCGATGCAGGCTATTCAACCCCTATGGAACTGCTCGTTGTATCACATCAGGAGAGCTTGTCTCTTTCCCGAACCATTCCCGGAGAGGTTTCCGTTATATCACCTACACCGACAACATACCATCCAGCAGGGAACGAACTCGTCATCCAGTGGAGCAGGGTAGCTCTTGTCGATGGCTCGTTCATTCATCTTCGGACTATGTGGGCGGATACGACATTCACAGGTGGAACCGAGTCTTTCGTAATCCCGGGGAGCTATTTTCAGGAGGCAGGCTCTGCAACGGTCTCCGTCGGGCTATTCAATGGAGAGATACAGCAATCCATCAACGATTTCGGATACATTGGCTTCGCCGCTGTTTCCTGGTCGGAGGAGATAACATTTAACATACAGGGGAGGTAGATTATGCTCAAGGGTTCTATCGTCGCACTCGCCACACCTTTCACCAATGATGATAAGCTTGACATCGAGGCTTTGAAAAGGCTCGTTCGGTTCCACCTCGATAACGATACCGATGGTATTCTCGTTGCAGGCTGCACAGGTGAATCGTTCACCCTGACAGATGATGAGCGAGAGAGTCTTCTTTCGATTGTTCTCGAGGCTGTCGATGGCGAGCTTCCTGTTCTTGCTGGATGCGGCGCCCCGAGCCTCTGGAAGGCAAAACAGCTGGCAACAAGGGCAAAGAAGCTCGGCGCAGACTATGCTCTCGTCATAACACCTTACGGGAACAAACCATCGCAGGAGGGGATGTATCGCTATTTCTCCGAGATAGCAGAGGTTGCCTCACCTGTCGTGCTTTACAATGTCCCATCCCGCACGGGAAGGTCGCTCGACCCAGAGACAGTTATCAGATTGTCCTCCCATCCAAATATCGTCGGGATAAAGGAGGCAAGCGGGAAGCTCGACAATGTCTCAAAGATTGTGAAAGGATGCGACATCTCCGTCCTATCTGGTGACGATTCACTCACCTTACCGATGCTAACACTCGGAGCAGTTGGCGTCATATCAACAGTGGCGAACATCACCCCTCGCACGATGCATAATATGATAGAGGCTTTCGAGAACGGCGATATCGAATCTGCGAGAAAACTGCATCTAAGGATGTTTAATCTCATCAAGGCGCTCTTCATCGAGTCCAACCCTCAACCGCTCAAGTATGCTCTATCGGTTATGGGACTCTGCGAGGGAAACCTTCGACCACCACTCGCTCCGATAAGCGAGACAACAGCAAGCAGACTCAAAGATGCAATGCACGAGGCAGGGCTGATAACATAATATTCTCCAGCCGATGGGTATTGAAAGCTGAAATCTGAATAATTTGTTTCATTTTTTCGTTGATTATAGCTCCTTTATCTGTAAATTTCCCTATATATGATTACCTTCGAACTTGTTGCAATGGATAGCAAAACCTCTGCCAGAGCGGGTATCCTTCATACACCGCACGGGGATATCCCTACACCTGTTTTCATGCCTGTCGGGACCCAGGCAACGGTCAAGACGCTTCCTGTGTGGGAACTAAAGGAACTTGGCGCCAGGATAATCCTGAATAATATCTATCATCTTTACCTTCGACCGGGGATTGAGAAGATAGTAAAACTTGGTGGATTGCACAGCTTCCAGAGCTGGGATGGTGCAATCCTGACCGACAGCGGTGGCTTTCAGCTGTTTTCCCTCCCGGATTTAAGGAAGGTCAACGATGAGGGGGTGCTTTTCCAATCGCATTTCGATGGCTCATACCATTTCATAACCCCCGAGAAGGCAACAGAAATCCAGTTTGCAGCCGGTGCGGATATTATTATGGCGTTCGATGATTGCATCAGCTTGCCAGCGAGCATAGATAAACTTGAAGAAGCGGTCGACAGAACAATCAGCTGGGCAAAAAGATGCAAGGAGAAATATATTCAACTTATTGAGGAATCGAATGTTGCAAATCCGCCATCCCTCTTTGGAATATATCAGGGTGGCACGGATATCGACCTGAGAAAGAAGGCTTTAGAGAAGATACTCGATATCGATTTTCCAGGCATTGCTATAGGTGGTTTATCCGTCGGTGAGGCAAAAGACGATATGCTCTCCGTCTTAGAGGAGACCGTTCCAATCATCCCCGAGGATAAGCCGAGGTATCTTATGGGTGTCGGCAAGCCGACCGATATAATGGATGCTGTGACGAGGGGAATCGATATGTTCGACTGCGTTCTTCCAACGAGGAATGCCAGAAACGGCTCGGTCTATACCTGGAAAGGTAAGCTCATTGTCAAAGCAGGTGCTCACGCCACCGATGAAACCCCCATCGACCCGGACTGCTCCTGCAAGGTCTGCAAGAGATATTCAAAGGCTTACATAAGGCATCTGTTCAATGTGGGCGAACTGCTTGCTCCACATCTCGCAACATACCATACCATATATTTTTACCTCGATTTTATAAGGAAAATGAGGGAGGCAATTATCGATGGGAATTTTAGCAAGTTTTGCGAGCGGTTTCGTTCGGAGTTCAGCGAGAAGCCTGATACTCCTTCTGATGCTCGTTAGCCCTGCACTTGCAGGAGGGAACCTGCTCTTCTATATCACCGATGAGGCAAACAATCCTCTCGAGTTCGCCGCCGTGTCGCTCGAAGGGAGATATGGCGGATATACAAACGCCGATGGTGTGTTTCTTTTCTCGAACATACCGAAAGGTGAATATGAAGCAAAGATAACGATTATCGGCTACCGGGATACGAGCATCACGGTGGAGGTTCTGGAGGGCAAAACGGGGAGATATTCGGTAGCACTCTCTTCCGAGGTGCTGAAGGCGGAGGTCGCGGAGAAGACACCTGAATGGGAACTGTTCCGTCAGGAGGTAACCATTGGACAGAACAGGTTCTCAGAAGACGAGTTCGCTTCTCTTCCAGCTGTTGAGAAGGTTGACCCACCGAGGTCTGTTATCCGTTTCCCCGGCGCAACTGTCCGTAACGACCTTTTCTGCCAGATGAATATCCGTGGACTCGGAGCTGAGTATCAGAAGGTCGTCGTGGGCGGTGCAAGTGTGTATAACCCATATCACATAGGAGGAGTACTATCCATATTTTCAGGGGATAATGTGCGGTCGCTCACGCTGTATAAGGGTGCTCTCCCACCCAGATTCGGTGGTAGAATCGGCTCTGTTCTCGAGATAACACCAAAGGTAGGAGATTACGAGAA
>NATO01000015.1 GCA_002085385.1 candidate division Zixibacteria bacterium 4484_93 | reverse complement strand
AATCTACTGAACCCTTCAATCAGGAATTCTATTTTCTTTTCGGGGACGAGCCTCCCGACGAACAGCAAGTATCTTTTCGGCTCGATACCCAGTTCCTTTAGGAAATCTTGTGAGTTAGAGCTTATCGGTTCAACGCCGGATGGGAGATAAATATGGTCTTTTATACCGTATCTCCGGTTGTAGTATTCCCAGACGGCACGGGAATCGACTATCAGTCTATCGGAGAATCTAACCGCAAAACGCTCATTGAAACGCATATACCATCTCGAGAACCCACTGAACTTTTTTCTTTTCCACTCGATACCGTCCACCGATATAACAACCTTTTTCCCGAAGAGTTTCAGAATTGGCAGGAGTATCCCGTTGCCGACATTATATATATGAATAATATCGAACTTTTCCGATAATATAGTATATATAATAGAGAGAGCTGTGTGGAAAATGGTGGATGTATATTTTGTGTCGATGGTCGGCAGCTGTATAAGCCTTACCCCTTTGTATTCTCCGCGCAGTTCGACCTTTCCCAGCCGGCAGTAGACGGTGACAGAGTGCCCACGTTCGGTCATCTGCCTCGCCGTGACATCGGCTATAAGTTCGAACCCACCATAGCTGGCAGGTATCCCTCTCGTTCCCAGAATTCCTATCTTCAATTTTCTCGCATCCTCTTCGCAAAATCCTCGATAGCCTTCTGCCAGGGACGGAGCACAACAGGCGGCGTAATAGCAAGCACGCCATACTTTTGTCTTCTTGCAGGGAAACTTATGCTATCGAGTCCCACCTTCTCCACAGGGTAGTTATCATATCCCATCCGAGAGAGGAGGAACTTTACGAGCTCATAACTCGTCGCCTCCCCCTCATTGACAAGATGGAATATCCCCGTAAGCCCTCTTTCTATTATAACCCTAATTCCTTCCGCAATATCAGGTGCATACGATATCGACTGGAGGTTATCATCTGCAAGTTTAAGCGGTTTCCCCTCCCTCACAATATCCGGGAGCCTGTTTATCAGCTTAACCGAGCGTTTGCTCTTCCAGATACCCCAGCCAAATCTCGCTATAATAAAGTCTTCTCCTAATATCTCTTTCCCCTTAACCTCGGCAAGATATTTCGTATATCCATAGTAGTTGACCGGACAGGGCGGGTCGTATGGCTTGTAAGGCGAATTCCCCTCGCCACCGAATATGTAGTTTGTGCTGGCAAAGAGAAGCTTTGCACCGATACTCTTTGCCGCCTCAACAAGATTCTCTGTTCCTGTGAGGTTGACAAATCTTGCCTTCTCCTTTTCAGCCTCCGCTCTGTCCATATCGGTGAATGCCGCAAGATGGACAATCCATTCGGGAGAAAACCCCCTCACCAGCTTGCTCACAGCAGCTGCATCCGTTATATCCATTCGGTCCCTCGATGGAGCGAGCAGCTCAAATTCTCCTTCGAGTCGCTGAAGGATACAGCTCCCCAAAAGACCGCTCGAGCCTGTCAAAAGCAGCCTTTTCATACCGAATTATAAACCTCCATAAGCCTCTGATAATGTGTTTCCCTGTCGAAATTCTCGAGGACGAATTCCCTTGCTTTTTTCCCCATCTCTTCAAGGTGTGGGGTATCGTTCATAAGTGTCATTATCTTCTCTTTTGCTTCATCGAGTCGCTCCGCAGAGAAGAGAATCCCTGTTTCGTTATCCCTGATAATTTCTTTCGCCGCTCCAACATCCGCTGCCACAACTGGAGTCTCGAGCATCATCGACTCGAGAACAGAATACGGTAGGTTCTCCAGACATATAGATGGGAACAGGGTAAGGGCAGCCCTGCTCAACCTATCAAACAACTCATCCCTTGTAAGATACCCCAAAAGGTGGATGTTGCCAAGTTTATTTTTCAGAAGTCGCTCCTCGAGCTTTCCTGTTCCAGCGAGCTCGAAATCAATCTCGGGAAGCCTGTTCGCAAGCTCGAGTAGAATCTTTATCCCTTTCTCGGGTGAGAGCCTGCCGGAAAAGATAATCTTTTTCTCTCTCGGAAGATTCTTGGGTGAGACCTCATCGACAAAGTTTGGCAGATAGATGAGTTTCTCCTCGGGGAATCCACCTTTTGATTCTCGACGCTCGGAGAAGAGGAGCCCGTTTGCACAGAGAAGTGAGTAGTCGTGCAGAGTCCAGACCACAGGTATCCCACGCCGCTTTATAGGATACAGGATGGATGGCGTTATATAATGGAGAAGCGACTGAATATGAACAATATCCGGTCTCTTGTCATCGAGCAGCCGGGAGATATTCCTCGCCGCCTGCGGGAAAAAGAATGTTCTTCTCAGGGTATCAACCCCTCCCCTTATAATACCTCTTTCTCTTGCGATTGTCGGATAGTCGATATATTCGACGAAGTATCTCTCATCATCGGATAGGATATTCTCAGGATGCTTCATCGAGAAAAAGGATACATTATTCCCCTTCCCCTTTAGAAGCTCCGCAAGCGAGAAAGCGTATCTTTCCAGCCCTCCTCTCACATAATGGTATATGCTAACGATGAGTATATTCATCCGAAACCTTATCGAGAAGTTGAGCAAGCTTTCCTGTTATCTTCTTGTGTTCAAAATTATAAATATACTCCCAGTTTGGTGTTCTATCAAGCTTTTCCTCCTCCCAGAGTGAATAAAGCTCCTCTATGCTTCTTTTGATAGCCTCTGGCTCTTCAGGCGGGGCAAATATACCGAGGTTTGCTCTTTTCAGTATCCGGGCGGTTTCGCATTCCTCGGGCATAAGAGCAAGCACAGGTTTTCCTGCTCTTATATATTCAAACAGTTTGCCCGGCAGTTGCCTCGGGCTGCCAGTAGAGGAAAAATACAGGAGGAGAAGCAAAGAAGCGGACATAAGCTCCTGTGGGATATTCCTGTGTGGTAAATATCCTGGCGTCTCGACAAATCTTTCCAGATTGAGCCTTCTTATCTTCTCCCTGTGGAAATCGGGGAAATGCCCAACAAATCTTAAGACGAGCCTTGCATCAGGTCTCTCTCTCAGAAACAGCGATAACCCTTCCAGCAGGTATTTGGGTGTCATAGCGAACCCCTTTGGCTCATCATACGGTTCGAGGCTTCCTGCGTAGAGGATAACAAATCTATCCCTCGGAGATGTCGATTTTATCCCTGAGAAGTCCCTTTCGTTGAAGCCGTGTGGAAGCGTGACAAACTGGCTTCCTGGCTTCTCCGGATACCGCTTTCTAAGATGTTCTGTGACCAGCTCACCCGAGCCGATGACAAAATCGGAAAACAGAACCACACGACGCTCGAGCGAAATCTCAACCCTTTGTCTTAACCTCGGGCGGAGGCAGAAATCCTTCGATGTCACCCATTCATCAGAGAAATCGAGTATAAGTGGCTTGCCTGTGAGCATCTTAAGGAGATACGCAATAACCGACGGCGTAAACGGGGTTATCCTCGTGTATATAGCAGAGATATTGTTCTTTCGTATAAGTTCCAACCCAGCTGGCACGGCAAACGGTAGCCAGCCTATCTGTCCATCGGGGATAAGGAGATATCTTCTTATGAAGAACTCGATGGCTCCTATCCCCTTTGGAGGGGTATCCTGTGGTCTCCAGCGGCGGTCGGTAACTATTCTATCCTCCGGTTTTCCCAGCAGTTTGATGTGGGCGTAATCGAGGGCGGATGTCCTTCTCACAAAGACATCCTTCGGTATCTCATCGAGCAGCGAATCATCGAAGGCAAAGTATGTGTTCTTCCTGAGGGTCAGCACATACGGCTTCCAGCCGAATTCCGACAGATACCTCAGGTGCCGCAGAACATACTGCACAGGCGGTCCACCAACAGGTGGAAAATATGTGAGTATCATAAGCAAGCTCTTCATCCGCCGAACCTCCACCGAATAAAATCTTGGACTGCCGATGTCAAACTTTTTCTACCGTGAATGAAGCGCTCCCTCAAGAGCTTCTGATTTTCGAGGATTTGCTCTCTCTCGCTTTGGGAGATACAAAGTTTCCTTATTGCCTCCGCGAACGCATCTGCATCTTCGGGCGGAACAAGAACACCCCCTTTTCCAGCATCAAGCAGGAATGAGATTGGCTCGATATCGCTTGCCACAATCGGGACACCGCAGAGCACCCCCTCGAGGGCTACCTTTGCTATCCCCTCGGTAACAGAAGGGATAACGAGCAGATCGCAGGACTTAAAGTATGAATACAGCATATCTGCCGGTCGCGCACCGAGCAGCTTTATTCTATTCTCGAGGTCATATCTATCAATGATTCTCTCCAGCTTACTTCTCATTCCCCCTTCACCTACTATGTAGAGGACAAACCGCTCCCCATCCATCTGCCTCATAATCTCGGGAAGGAGGAGCACTCCCTTCTCCGCAGATAATCTTCCAACGAAGAGGAGCTTGTTCCGTCTCTCACCGAGGATAAACTCTTCCACCGGTTTCTTGACGAAAAACGACTTCGGATAGACCGGGTATATATCCTGAATCTTCTCTTTCGACACACCCAGACGGGCAAGCTGGACTCCAGGGATATGCCCCCGCGAGAGGACAAGTTTAACCGCATCGGAGCTGAGGAAATGTATATAGCTATCAAAAAGCTTTCGTTTCAGCCCGTTTGGTCTCGCAATCTCTCCTGTCTCAACTGGCAGGAACTCTGTGGCGGTTTCCCTGGCATATCTTGCTGCCGGTATCTTGTTCACCCAGTATCCGAGTGCAACTATAAGCTCAGGTTTAAACAACCTGAGGGCAGAGAGCATTTTCCTGACGGCAAGGAGATAGCCAGGATAGTTTCTCCGTGCACGAAGCCTATCCAGAGCTTTTAAGCATTCCGGGTCCTTATGTATTATTGCTCTATCGTATAGATATTCTGTTATCCCTATCAAAACAAGATACCCAACGATAGTTATCGGTGAATCGAATAGATGCGAATTTACATACCCCATAGCAAATGTCGCAGGGATGGTAGCAAACTGGACCTCGACGAATCTCCTCGCAAAAGTTGTTTTCAGCCTTTTCCGAATGCGAAAGAGCCGAAAGAGGATGTAGGAGTAGTAGATATAGATGGAGAGCAAGAGAAAAAGCCCTATTATCCCCGTTTTTGCAAGTGTAGTCCAGTAGAAATCATCACAAAAAGAGAATTCCTCTCCCAGGATTGTCCAGCTTGCGCCAAACCCTCTTCCTATCCAGATGTTATCCTGCCACATCGTCCTCGCATCCATCCGCTCTATCTTCCTTATAGCGAGAGCAAGGTCAGTCCCTATCCTACCTAATGTCGCGAACCTCTCAGTAAGAAAATAGGAAATATAGTCGTATAAATCCCTTGCTAAAAGATAAAGCCCAGCATTCAGTAGAACTACCATCACGACCAGGATCAAGACCACCTTCCCAACGGTTACAAGGACAGCGGTGGACCTCTTCTCCGAAATATTAAAAATCAAAAGTAAAAGAACCGTCCCAAGCACCCCGAGCCACATCGTCCTCGTCTGTGTGAAGAGGAGTCCGAGGAGCAAAATGGTAAAGATAAGTATCCTCGTAGCCTTCCCTTCGTTTTTGAAAAACGGCTTCGAATCTATAACATAAGATTGGAAGAGAAAAGGATATGTTATAAGCATTATATTGTTGTTTCGCTGCCCGAAACGGATAGTTCCCTGTAAATGGGAATACATAGGGGAAAGGGTCCCAATAATAAAAGGAGAAATTATAAGGAGTGAAAAGCCCACCATACCCAGTGCGAGCCACTTATATGCCTTCTCGGCATCCTTCAGGCTTGAGATGTATGTAACAATCGGGAAGTAGGCAAGATAGAAATAAGAATGTCTTATATCATTCCTCCAGGCAAATCCAAGGTGCGGTTTTGCCAGTCCAACAAAAATTGGAATAACAAAGTATAAAAGCATTATCGATATAAGAATTATTTCTCTGCTCTTAAATTTGACAGGAATTCTGCCGGAAACAAGTTCCAAAATCCAAACTGCAAGAAGCAAGCCGAGGATAATCTCATGCAGCGAAACATCAAAGCCGAAAAGCCCAAAGTTATCAAGCGCCGTTTCAACAGGGAATGCGGCCATATAGATAATAAGAAAAGGGAGAATCACTCTATACGGGATAAAGAGAGCAAACAGTCCCAGAAGAGCAAATGCAGCAAGCTTGATATACAGATTCGGGAAGACGAAAAAAGCCCCTATAAACAGAATAAAGAGGAAGATAAACACAATAGCATATTTCCCCCTCCCGTCGGGCACAATCTATTTTCTCCCCTTAAAGAAGCGAGCAATCGAGACAATATCCTCCCTTATGCAGGAGACAAGATTCTGCTGTGAAGCGGCAGGAGCTCCGGCTTTTCCCGTCGATTCCCGGTAGAATATAACAAGCGTCCCAACTGCGAGTGCCACAAGGAGAATAGAAAGTGTCAAAAGCTTCTTCCTCGGGAACGACGGTTTTGCGGGGTATCCCTGCGACGCTTGAGATTTTCCTGCTCCAGCTGCTGGGCAAGCATAGTATATGTGGAGCTTTTTATCTGGTATTCCCGCTGGAGCGATTCTATCTCCATTCTGATTCTGGGAGAGCCCTGGGTCTGGTAGTTTCTGTTCTGCTCTAAAGCCTTTGTCAGGGTATCCTCTATCTGGGCAAGCTCTTTTCCCACATCATCGAGCCTCCCCCTGATGTATTCGATGTTCTCTTTCGCCTTGAACTTGCGCTTGGTCCTGTTGAACTCATCGAGCTCATCGACTATGAGGTTCACCACACCGGCGGCGAATTCGGGGTTCCTGTCGGTAAAGCTGACCGTTATAAGCCCCGTCCTGAGGCTCGATTCGACCTTCACCCTCTTCCTGAACCTCAAGATCGTAGCATCATTTAGATTAGCCTTAAAATATTCAAGAGGGGTAATTCTAATAAGTTCTCCACCCTTATGGAACTCAAGCGGGGTGGTAAGCACCTCTACTAACACCTCCCTGCTCCTTATTATATCGGGGAAGAGAAACGAGGATGATTCTACCATTCCCTCGTTCAGAAAATCCATCGGCATATACCCGGCAACCTTGGCAAGCATTCCGATATCAGACACCTGCCCCGTGGGAAAGATAGTGGATCTGGCGGTGTACCTCTTCCTGGCAATATTGACAAAGAGCAATCCACACAAAAGTGACACTACAATAATAAGATAGTAGGTCCTTCGATATTTGAGGATTATGGAAAAGTAGTTTGCAAATTTATTGTTTATTTCCTCGGCGAGGCTTGTCATATTTACTTTTACAATTTAAGGATTATGTATAGAGTTGTTGCCAACCCGGACACTATTGTAATGGAGTCCTGGAGTATTTTCCCCCAGTCGGTTTTTTTCTTTACTGTTTGGGGAACAACAATAGCATCACCCGGCTCTATATCCCTGAATCTTAGCCCGCATTTTATCACCTTTCCGCTTGCCTTAACAAGTCTTATCTCTCCCTTGTCAGCATTCCTGGTGAAACCACCTGCCTTCTCAAGATAATACCCAACATTCTTCCCCTTTATATACTTTATCGTTCCTGTCGAGGCAACGGAGCCCAGAACACTCACGCCACTCGGTTTTCTGGGGATAAATATTGTGTCACCATCCTGGAGAACGATATCCTCCTTCTTATCGCCCTTGACAATCTTCTCGAGGTTTATTATCACTCTATTCAGGTTTTCCTCCCGAAATGTATACAAAAGCGGCACCCTCTGGATATTCCCCAGGGAATCGATTATCGCTTCCTGAGTATTCTCAACAATCCTTCGCAGGTCGCGTCTTACCGCCTCCTCTGTAATGGATGGGCGAACGAATACAGCCCCTTTGATGTAAGCGTCATTAGTGAAACCACCTGCCCTCTCTATGAGCTCGGATAACTTCTCCTCCTTCCTAACTATAGCATAATTACCAGGAAAGTTCACCTCACCCAGGACAGTAACAATCTCCTGGAGCTTCCATCCAGGGACCTCACGAATAAACAGATAGTCATCCGGCTGGAGCAAAACATCCTCCTGTGGGTCTCCCTTAAGTGCTTTCTCAAGGTCGATGTATATAACCTCTGTGCTATCCTCACCGGGGTATACCCTTGAGAGCTCCGCTCGCCCCGTGTAAGCTTTCTTAAGGAGCCCCCCAGCCTCAAATACAAGGTCCGACACCCGCATATTCTCGAACAGCTCGAACTTACCAGGTGAAAATACCATACCATCTATGGAGACATAATCCTTCCGCTGAACATCCCAGACAGAATAAACGATAAGCCTGTCGTCCTCCTTTAAGAGCAGGTTCTCCTTCTCATCCCCGGCAAGCACAGCCCCGAGGTCGACAGCAATAAGCTCTCTCTTCTGGCTCGGCAAGAGACGGATAAGGTCTGCCCGTTTCAGGTATGTATCCTCGAGCAAAAACTCACCATCACCTATCAGGTCGGAAACCCGCATCCCTTCTTTTAACTCGAAGCATCCGGAGATGTTGACATTCCCCTCGAGGAAGACCAGCCTTCTCCTCGTGTAGTCTATCGGGAAAACCGATATATCATCGCCAAAAAGCACCGCATCTGTGTCGGACGAGTCGACTGTTACTATCCTGTGTTCACCCTTCTCTATCCTGTCAACCATAATGTGCTGGATATCCGCATCGGGGAGAGTTCCTCCGGCAAGCGAGAGTATATCCGACATCTTCTCCGTTCCTGCTATCTCGTATATAGCAGGACGCTTGACCCTTCCCCTCACGGAAACCCAGCCCCTTGCTGGCGGGACATAGATAATATCATTCGGTAAGAGAAATATCTCCTTCTCGAGCTTCCCCTCCTGGATAAGCATATAGAGGTCGAGCCTGTGACGGATTCTCCCTGCCTGAATGATACGGATATCTCTCAGCGACCCATGCTCCCCTATTCCACCAGCCATCTCCAGTGCATTGACCACATTTGCCAGCCCATTAAGTGTATAACCTCCGGGGTATTTCACATCGCCTATTACATAAACCCGTATCGCTTTGACCTTTCCCAGAGCCACATCCAGCTGGAAATCGGAATAAATCTTCCTCAGATGTGACGCTATCACATTCTTTGCTGCCCCGAGAGTGAGCCCTGCCATAGAGAGAGCCCCTGCCTGAGGAATAACTATCTTCCCGTCCCTGTCAACGCTCAGGGAATAGGAAGCGGATACCCCTCCCCACAGGTTGATGATAATCTCGTCTCCCGGACCGAGCCGGTAGTTCTGTGGAGCAGGAGAATCGCCCATATAGACAGCCCCCTCCTGTTGCCGTTCGAAGAAGCTGGAGCCATAGAGTGTAAGCTCCTTGGGGGTCGCCTTTCTTATGGTCTGAACTGTATCCCCGTTTATTACTATATACTCGTCAAAATAAGGAAGTTTTTCCTCCTCAACCTTTGCCTTCTTTATCTCCTCAGCCTTTTTTGCCTCGAAGCGGAGGGTATCAGAGAAGAGCGGCAGCTTCTCCGCGGGAACAACCTCCTGCACCTCAGGCTCCTCCTTCCCTGCTCGCTCAAGATACTGCCTCAACAGCTCATAATCCTGACAGAAAACAGGGGATACCAGAACGAAAAGAAAGGTTATCGCGGGAAGAAAATTTTTCACTATCTTTTTCTTACTCCTCGGTTTCTTCAGGAATAGCTTCTTCCTCCTCGGGGGCAATCTCCTCTTTCTCTTTAACCGCTTTGCCCTTTGGCTCACTGAGCAGAGCAATAACCTCATCGGGTGGCTCAAGTATCTCAACATTCTCAAAAGAGAGATCTCCTACCTTTATCGTATCGCCCTTCTTCATTTCGGAGATATCCACCCTAAGCAACTCCGGAATGTCGCGGGGAAGACAGGATATTCTAAGCGTCCTTCTCAGCGGCTCAAACAGACCACCCTCCTTGACACCCTCAGGAATTCCCTCGAACTCGATATCTATATCGAGGGTAACCTTACGCCCCTTGACAAGCTCCTCGAAGTCGGCATGGAGTATTCTCTCTGTAACAGGGTGATGCTGCACATCCTTCAAGAACACCTCGACATTCTCTCCTTCCAGCAGAAGGGTCAAAACCATATGTTCTCTTCCCCTGTGCAGATGCAAGAGATTCCGAAACTTCCGCTCATTCACAGAGAGCATCATTTCCCTTCCTGCTCCGTAAAGGATAGCTGGAAACATCCCATCGGCGCGCAGCTTCTTGGCAAATTCCTTGCCCTTCTTTTCCCTCTTCTCCACATTTAGAACTATCTCTTCCATATCTCCGCTCCTACTCGTTAAACAGCGTGCTTATTGACCTTTCAAAATGTATGCTCTCGATTGCCCGCGCAAACATCTCGGCAACGGAGAGCTGCTCCATTTTATCGATTCTCTTCTCCTGTGGGACCGGCACAGTATCGGCAACAACGAGTCTATCTATTTCCGATTCTCTTATCCTATCTACTGCATCATCGGAGAGGAGTGCGTGTGTTATAACGGCAAGCACCTTATCCGCTCCTCTTTCCTTGAGGAGGGCCGCCACACGGCAGAGCGTCCCTCCGGTATCGACCATATCATCCCGCACGATAGCGGTCTTTCCATCGACACTGCCAATAAGTTCCATAACACCGATTTCATTCTCCTTCGGGCGCTCCTTATGGACTATAGCAAGTGGTGTCCCGATAGCACCCGCGAAGTGGCGGCACATCTTGACCCCTCCAACATCGGGAGAAACCACAACATACTCCGGATTCTCAGCATTCGGGCGGATTATCTCTTTCTTTATCAGATACTCTCTTATGAATATATTGCTTGCGAATATGTGGTCGAACGGGATATCGAAGAATCCTTGTATCTGAGGTGCGTGGAGGTCCATCGTGAGTATTCTATCCGCTCCGGCAACGGTGAGCAGGTTCGCCACGAGCTTCGAGCTTATCGGGACCCTCGGCCGGTCCTTCCTGTCCTGACGGGCATAACCGTAGTATGGGACAACGGCGGTGACCCTCTTCGCAGATGCTCTCTTTGCCGCATCTATCCCCAGCAGAAGCTCCATCAGATTATCGGCAGGAGGCTGTGTGCTCTGGATAATGAAAACATCCCTCCCCCGGACATTTTCCTGTATCTGGAAGAATATCTCGCCATCGGCAAAGTTCTTGACCTTTACGGTCGTCTCCGGGACACCCAGAACAGCTGCTATCTTCTCACCGAGCGGTCTGTTTCCCCTGCCAATTATGAGATTCAATTTATCCATAAAATTTTCTCCTCTCATCTGGGGCGGGAGGATTCGAACCTCCGAATGCAGGAACCAAAATCCTGTGTCTTACCTCTTGACTACGCCCCAGTGGTTCAAAACCTGAACGCAAGCGGATTGCATAAGAACACATCCTTGTAGTATTCCTTAAACCGCTTCATTATAGTGTAAGCCTGGGACGAGTCGCTGCAGATTGCAAATAGCGCCGAACCGCTCCCTGCAAGCCCAGCGTGAACCACTCCCGTTTCCTCCAATCTATGCTTTATTCTACGAAGCTCAGGGTAGTGAGAAAACACCACCGGCTCAAAACTGTTCCTCGCCTCCTCCCGCAAAAACCTGAAGAAGGTTTCTCCCCACAAACTTGCAAAATTTACATCCAAACTGGGTTTTGTCAAGCTGTTTTTGAGGTTTTCATACGCCCATTCAGTGGAGATACCTATATCCGGTTTGACGATAATAACCGTATATCCAAAGGGTAACTTAATATCCTTAACCTTTTCTCCCCTGCCCGAAACCAGAGCGCTCCCTGTCGAGAAGAAGAACGGGACATCGGAACCGAGACCCGCTCCTATTTTCGCCATCTTCCCGTATCCGAGTCCGAGTGATGAGAGCTGGTTAATAGCCATAATCACAGCAGCAGCATCGGATGAGCCTCCCCCGAGGCCGGACTCCGGCGGTATCGATTTCTCGATGAATATATCAAACCCGTATGGTATATCGAACAGAGACTGCATAACAGCTGCCGTTTTATATGCAATGTTCTTCTCACCAGCCGGAACATCAGGGCGGGTAGTCTCGACGGTAATATTTTTATCCTCTCTCTTTGTAACACTCACCTCATCGGCAAGGTCTATCCCCTGCACGACGCTCACTATCTCATGATACCCGTCCTCCCTTAGCCCGAGAACATAGAGAGCGAGGTTTAACTTGGCATACGCAGGTAGTGTGATTGTCGTTGCCAACTATCTTCTCCTGAATAATAACTCAATCAAAATATCAAATAATTACCTATATGTCAAGTATAGATTTTTGTTGCAATTTTGTTAAAATGGATTTTAATATTAGATTTAAGCAGAAGGTGAAACAATGGTTCAGGTGGAGGAGGTAAAAAGCAAGCGGCAGCTCCGGGAGTTTGTTATGCTCCCTTTCAGGATATACAAAAGGGAGTGCTGCTGGGTTCCACCGCTTGTAAGTGAGGAGTATGCGACATTTTCCCCGACAAAGAACCCGTTCTTCAAGCATTCTCGTGTGAGGCTCCTTTTAGCATACAGGGAGAGGGTTCCTGTCGGCAGGATATCCTGTCATATCGATTTCAATTTCAACGAGTTCTGGGGAACAAAGACAGCCCAGTGGGGTTTCTTCGAGTCGATAAACGACCCTGATGTCTCCTCGGCTCTTCTTGAGGCAGCGGTGGATTTCGGCAGGACAAACAGGATGGAGACACTTGTTGGTCCACTTTCTTTCTCGACAAATAACATAACAGGATTGCTTGTCGATGCCTTCGACCTCCCACCTGTCGTTATGATGCCATACAATCCATCGTATTATCCCGACCTTGTGGAGCTTTTCGGCTTCACAAAGGCAAAAGACCTGCTTGCCTATATAATCGACAAGCCAGAGGTTCCGGAGAGGCTTGCCCGTGCATCGCAGATACTGAAAAAGCGTGGGAATTTCATCATACGCAAACTCGATTTCTCCCACTTAAACGATGAAGTGAAGATATTAAAGGATATTTACAACCGTGCCTGGGAGCGCAACTGGGGCTTTGTCCCGATGACGGATGAGGAGTTCTTTTACACTGCGCATCAGCTCAAGCAGGTAGCCGATAAGGACCTCGTCTTCATAGCGGAGGTAAAAGGTGAGCCTGTCGGTTTCTCGCTTGCCATTCCGGATATCAATTTTGCCCTCAAGAAGATAAACGGCCGTCTGACACCCATTGCACTCCTCAAGCTCCTCTGGTATTCCCGGAGGATAACGAAACTTCGCGTCATAATCTTTGGGGTTGTATCCGGCTTCAGAAACCGTGGTATCGAGGCTGCTTTCATCCACAGAACATTCGAGGAGGGCATCAGGAAGGGGTATCGCTCAGCCGAACTCTCCTGGGTGCTCGAGGATAACCGCCCGATGAAGAACGAAATCGAAAAACTTGGCGGCAGGGTGTATAAAACTTACCGCGTCTATTCTTTCCCTCTCGTATGAAGAAGGTTCTTGTAACAGGAGCAACCGGTTTCATCGGACATCATCTCGTTCGACTGCTCGTGGAGAAAGGATACTATGTTTGTGCGACTATCAGGGAAAGCTCCGATGTGAGCCGTTTGCCTGTGGGGAAGGTCAAGCTGCTTCACTGCGACATCTCCTCATACGACAGGGCGGATGATGCAGGCGATTACGACCTCATTTTTCACATAGCCGGGGCAGTCAAGGCTCGCAGACGACAGGACTTCTTCTATGTGAACACGGAGGGAACCGCCCGTATCCTTGAGTTTGCCAGGAGGCAGAAAAAACTTATCCGATTTGTTTTCTTAAGCAGCCTTGCAGCAGCAGGTAGGTCTCCCGATGGAGTTATCATCGACGAGAACTTTCCACCTCATCCTGAGAGCTGGTATGGGAAGAGCAAAATGGCAGCGGAAGAGATTGTGAACTCTTCTGGCATTCCATACACAATTATCCGTCCTCCTACCGTTTATGGTCCCGGAGACAGGGAGACATTCCCTCTCTTCAGGGCAGCTTACCAAGGGTATCCTCTATGCTTTGGCTCGAAGAAGAAGCGGGTATCACTTGTTTATGTGGATGACCTCGTCCGTGGGATACTGCTCTCTGCCGAGCATCCAGGTGGTGAGAACGAGAGCTTCTTTTTAACCGACGGGAAGGTGCATTCATACGGTGAGTTTGCCTCTGCCTTCGAGGAGGCAACGGGCAGGGCTTCTCATCCGATTGTCGTTCCGATGCCGGTTCTTTTCTCGTATGCCGCTCTGAACGAACTTATCAAAATTTTCACAGGGAAAGCAAGGACACTTGACATCCAGAAATATCCTGAGTTCGTCGGGGAGTGGCTCTGCAGCTCGGACAAAGCACAAGAGCTTCTCGGATATGCGCCCCGTGTCCGGCTTGTTGAGGGAATCAAAATGACACTCGATTGGTACAAACAGAGAGACTGGCTATAAGTGAATCTCCGTGAAACACTGAGGACATCGAGCAAGCAGATACTGTCGAACCCTGTGCGCGGGCTCTTAACCATACTGGGGATAGTGATAGGGATAGTTGCGGTAGTTGCGATGATATCTTTTACCGAGAGCCTTCGTCGTGAGCTTATCCGCTCGGTAGAGGAGATGGGCTCGACGAGCTTCTATGTCGAGCGTTTCCCGCCCTTTATGCGAGGGGGCATTACGGTCAGGGTCGGCAGGGGTGCTTCAAAGAAGATTGATTGGAGAGCGATATGGCGTCGTCCGAGGCTTGAGCTCTACTATGGTGAGCAAATAAAGGAAAACTGCCCCTCCGTGGCAGAGGTTGCTCCAATCCTTCACGACTGGCGGAAGGTAAAAAGTCGCTTCGAGGAGACTCAAGGCGTGCCTGTCATCGGAACAAGTTACGCCTTCGCAGGAGCGGCAAGCTACGATATAGTATCCGGTCGATTCCTTGCACCACAGGACAACCTATCCCATCACTATGTCTGTATTATTGGTGAGGAACTTGCTGACGAACTCTTCCCAAAGCGTGACCCAATGGGGAAATCTGTTAAGATAGGGAAATATTGGTTCCAGATTATCGGGGTCTACCGCGAGCAATGGAGTGCATTTGGCTATAATAAGAACAAGAGTGTAATCATTCCTGTGGAGGCAGCAGGGAGGGTCTTCCACCGGCTCAATCGTGTAAAGTTTCTCATTCGTGCGCGCTCATCCGAGCTTCTGCCACAAGCAATAGAGGAGGTTCGCTTCACCGTCCGAATCCTCCGCAAGCTGAGACCAGAAGAGCCCGACAACTTCGAGATAATCACACAGGAGGATATGCTCTCTATGATGGGCAATCTCACCGGGATAATCTTTATAGTGCTTGTCTCCATCGCATCTATCTCGCTTCTCGTCGGCGGCATAGGTATAATGAACATAATGCTCGTTTCCGTTATCGAACGCACGAAGGAAATCGGCATTCGCAAGGCTCTCGGTGCACCTCCATCTACCATACTGCTTCAATTTGCCACCGAATCGGCTTTTCTCTCGATGGCAGGAGGCATAATCGGTGTGGGGGTTGTGTTCCTTCTGGTATGGATAGCTAACAGGCTCGCCCCATTTCCTATATATATTCCACTCTGGGGAGCACTACTTGGAGTAGGTTTTTCGATACTGGTCGGTCTTATCTTCGGGATATCTCCTGCAAAAAGGGCTGCAAAGCTCAACCCTGCCGATGCCCTCCGAGCCGATTGACACCGAAGAGCTTTATCTCCGTCATCGACTCTATAGCGTATTCCGGACCTTCCCGCCCGATACCGCTGTCCTTGACACCACCGTAGGGCATAAGGTCGGTCCTGAATGTGGGCACCTCGTTGACCCAGACACCACCTGCGTCAATCCTGTTGAAAGCTTCCCTGGCAAGCTCGATATCCTTTGTGAATAGCCCTGCTTGCAACCCATAGCGAGAATTGGCAAGCCGTGATATCCCCTCCTCGAAGCTGTCCACAGGGTTGACAACAACAACTGGCGCAAATGCCTCATCCCGAACGATGGGCATATCCTCCCTTACATTCGTTATCACCGTCGGCTCGAAGAAGTTCCCCCTCGGATGACCGCCCGTTACAATCTTCCCCCCGGACGAGAGGGTTTGCTGCACAAGCTCCGTGATGCGTGATAGATTAGCCTTATCAATAATAGGTCCCATATCGGTCGTCTGAAGCATAGGATTCCCCATGCGAATTGATTTGACCTGTGGTATAAGTTCGTCGAGGAAGCGTTGATAAACCTGTCTCTGGACATAGACCCTCTGAACAGAAATACACACCTGCCCAGCGAGGGCGAATGCTCCTTTTCTTACCTTCGATGCAGCAAGAGGGATGGTGGCATCATCCAATATGAGGACGCCCGAGTTCGAGCCGAGCTCCATTGTGAGTTTCTTCAGCCCAGCGAGCCTCGATATCCTCTTTCCGACAGCGGCAGAGCCTGTAAATGTAATGACCCGAACCCCCTCCGAGCGGACGAGCATTTCTCCGACAGATGAGCCGGGACCGGGGACAACAGAGATAATCTCAGGTGGCAATCCAGCCTCGAGTAAGCTCTCAGCGAGGATGAATGCAGAGAAGGGTGTTTTGGAGGCAGGTTTTATGATGATAGAGCATCCAGCGGCGATGGCAGGTCCGACCTTGTGTGCAGCAAGGTTAAGTGGAAAATTGAACGGAACAATCGAGACAACAGGTCCCGCTGGAACACGGGCAAAGAAACCCCATTTCCGCTCTCCGTTCTCCGCTGCATCGAACGGTATCTCACGCCCTGCAAGTTTCTTTGCAGCCTCCGATGAGAGCAAGAGTGTATTGGCGCATCTTCTTACCTCGCCACGAGCCTCATTTATTGTCTTGCCAACCTCGAGGGTTATGACCCGTGCAATCTCGTTTTCACGAGATAGGATAAGCTCGGATGCTTTTTTCAGTATTCGTGCTCTTGCGCATCTGGTGAGTGTTTTCGAGAGTTCAAACCCCGAGACAGCTGCAGCAACCGCCTCCTCGACGACCCGCTCGTCAGATTTACCGACCTCACCTATAATCGTGCCATCATAGGGGTTCAGAACGGGCATAACATCCCTTGTCAGCCTTATCTTCCCCCCAACAAGCGGAGCGTTACGCATATCTCCTATTTTTCCTGAGGCTTTGCCTTCTTCTGTTGCGGTTCGGGCTCCTCCTCGAGATGCAGCTTCTTCATTATCACAGGTTCCAGTGGTCTGTTGCCTTTGCCAGTTTTGACCTTGCCTATCTTGTGCACCACATCCATACCGGATACGACCCGCCCGAATATTGTGTATTCCCCATCCAGGTGCGGGGCAGGAGCAAGGCAGATATAGAACTGGCTTCCGGACGACTCCTTCTTCGGGTTCACCTGGTCGGGCAGGCGAGCCATAGCAACGGTTCCTTCGAGATGTTTCTCTTTGGAAAACTCCGCTGGTATGGTATATCCAGGACCGCCTGTGCCGTTCCCTTTGGGGTCGCCACCCTGGATAATAAATCCGTCTATTACCCTGTGGAATATGAGCCCATCGTAGAACCCTTTTCTAACGAGTTTCAGAAAATTTTCGCAGGTCTTCGGAGCAACATCGGGGAGAAGTTCAATCTCGAAATTGCCCATACTGGTTTCCACCACAACAACAGGATTCCCTTCCTCCGGTGGCTGTGGTTCCTCAGGAGGCACCACATTTTCCTCACCGAAGCAGAAAACAGCAACAGCCATCAAAGCAAACGCAGACAGCACAATTGGAACAGACCATTTCCTCATCTTTTCGTTCTCCTCTCAGTCTCCTGGTGTCTCAGGGGTTGCCGTCGTGGGAGCTGGTGTCTCAGGGGTTGCCGTTGTGGGAGCTGGTGTCTCGGGAGCTGCCGTCGTGGGAGCTGGTGTCTCAACAGTAGTTGTCCCTTCCGGGGGGACCTTCTCCGTTTTCTTCCCGCCGCATCCGATAACAACAAAGGCAGCAAGAACCGAAAGCACAAGCAATGCCGCCAAAAACTTTTTCATCTCTCCTCCTTTATTAGCTTTCGCTTCATCACCTGCAATCAATTTAAGAAAACATATCGAGTTGTCAACATAAATAGTGCTATGGGTTAGTTTTTTGGAAATTCCCGTATATTCGCAGGTTCTTTTCTGCCTCCTGCCTTGTAGAATCCTCATTTGTTATCCTCAAGCAGCTGGAGAAGTAATTACAGGCTTCATCAAACCTATCGAGCATAGCGAGAGCTTTTCCTATCTTGAGGTAGAGCCGTCCCGTAGCATCCTGTGGGAGTTTCTCACTCGCAAGTGCCATCCGATATTCCGAGACAGCAGCTTCATAATTTTCCAGCTGCACATAGGTATTGCCTGTAACTTCATACAGCAGGTAGAGTTTATCCTTTGGAAATGATGCTTTGGCAGAATCGGCGTAGGAGATTGCGTCGGATAGTCTCCCCTCCTTCAAAAACGAATTTATCTTCCCCAGCACCGCCTCCTCGAGAGTAGTCAGCTCATTTTCCCTCGAGTTTCGGGCTATCTCATCGTATATGAGCCTTGCCTCGTTGTCCTTTCCGAGCCTCTCATACAGTTTTGCCATCTTCAAAAGCCCCCTCATTCCTGCCTCATTATCGGGGAAAAACCTGGCAAGTTTCTCTGAATAGAAAAGCAGTTTCTCGTCGTTTCCTTCCTTCTCGAAATAATCAGCGAGCATCTCGAGTCCATCCGCCGCTCTGGGAGAGTCGGGAAACTCGGACAGGAGCCTGTTTATTATCTGCTCAGCCCTTTCGACATCTCCCCCCTTTAGAGCGACCCTCCCCAATCGGAAGCTCGCCTCGCACCAGACACTATCTGGAGAGAGCAGGGTCAAAAGGCTCGAATACTCCTCGATAGCCTCCGGATACATCTCCGAGGTCTCGTAGTATCCCCCGATGTCCAGCACGAGGCTCGGGACAAGCGGGCTGTCGGGGTAGCGAGCGATGAAGTTCTTCATTGCCTGTATGTAAGAATCGAACTCCCCCAGCTTAAACAGTGCGGTGTAGACCAGAAGCTCTGTCCTGTCATAGAACTCGTCCCTTGTCCCTATTCGCTCGAACTCCTTTCCAATATCCACGACACTCGAGTATGCTCCAGCATCGAGGTAGTTTTTTGCGGCTCGGAACATCGACTCCCTTGCAAGCGTACTTGTCGGGAAGATGGAAAAGAGCCGCTCATAGCTTTCACCCGACCTCCTATACTCTCCCATCAAGCTATATATCTCACCGAGTAGAAAGAGAGCATTATCACACAGAAAGGAGTTGCAGTTTCGCGTGAAATCTTCCAGCTCCTCCGCTGCCTCTTGATACAACCCCTGGTTATAGTATGTTTTTGCATGTGCGAAC
>NATO01000014.1 GCA_002085385.1 candidate division Zixibacteria bacterium 4484_93 | reverse complement strand
AAAAGCCTCCTCATTTTGCAATTCCCCTTTTCGCTTCGTTCTCGATAAAGTCGATGATTAACTTGATATTTTTGTCCATCGGGAGTTCAGCCTTTATCTTTTCTATAGCCTGATGTGTATTGTATGGTGAGCGAAATAGGATGTTAAAGCATCTTTTTATAATCTCGATTTCCTCTTTTGGGAACCCTCGTCTTTTCAGACCGATGATATTCATACCTTTAATCTTTGCAGGGATACCGGTAGCGAGTGCGAATGGAACAATATCCTTGACTATCTTCGAACCTGCCCCGACCATAGCATACTCGCCAATCTTTGTGAACTGGTGCACTGCGACGATTCCGCCGATTGTAGCAAAATCCTTGATATGCACATGCCCTGCGATGTTTGTTGCGTTTGTTAGAATAACGGCATTTCCGATGTAGCAATCGTGTGCGATGTGACAGTATGCCATAACGAGGTTGTTGTCCCCAAGCTTTGTCATCCAGGTTTCGCTTGTTCCGCGGCTGATGTTGACATACTCCCGGATAATGTTATTGTCGCCTATCTCGAGGTAGGTCGCTTCCCCGCCATACTTCAGGTCCTGCGGGGCTGTTCCGAGGGTTGCGAACCTGTGGATTTTGTTATTCTTACCAATCCTTGTTCCTCTGCCGATGAACACATTTCCCTCGAGGATTGTTCCTGAGGCGATTCTTACTCCATCCTCGATTACGCACCAGGGACCGACCCTCACATTTTCGCCGAGGACTACATTCTTTCCTACAATTGCTGTAGAATGAATCTTCATATCTTTTCTGCGTCCACCGCGGCTGCCATTATCTCTGCCTCACAGGCAATTTTCCCCTTCACCGTTGCCTTCGCTTTGAACCTTGCAATGCTTCTTCTGAAATTTATCATATCCACCTCGATTCTCAGCTGGTCTCCCGGATGCACCGGGTTCCTGAAACGTGCCCTGTCTATTCCCATAAAGTATGCTACCTTACGGTTTTCTTCCTCAAGATTGGAGAGTATGAGGAATGCACCTGCCTGAGCCATAGCCTCGATGATAAGCACGCCTGGCATAATCGGATGTCCTGGGAAATGTCCTCTGAAGAACGGCTCGTTTATCGAGATGTTCTTGATTGCGACGACCCGCTTTTTCTCCTCAATATCGACTATCTTATCGAGCATCAGGAATGGATATCTGTGTGGAAGTATCTTCTGTATTCCGAGGGTGTCTATGAGAACCCCTTTGTCCTTTGAGATAGTTCTGTATTTTGAGGATATCCTCCATTTGTCGTGCTGCTTTCGTATGAGTTTTGCCAGCTCGATGTTACTTTTATGCCCGGAGCGTGCAGCAATGATGTGCCCCTTTATCGGGAAGCCGAGAAGAGCCAGGTCGCCGATTAAATCCACCACCTTGTGTCTCACGGGCTCGTTGGGGAATTGAGGCTCAACACCATTTAAGAAGCCGTTTTCCCCCTCGAATATCGGTCCTTTAATCTTCAGTTTGTCGCGCATATAGCTTATGTCTTCCTCGGTGAGCGGTCTGTCGGCTATCACGAGGGCATTTGAGAGGGTTCCACCCTTTATGAGTCCCATCTTAAAGAGCGTAGATACCTCGGAAAGGAACGAGAATGTTCTTGCAGGTGCGAAGTTCTCGGCGAAATCCTCCTCGAGGCTTCTTAGCGTTGTATATTGTGTTCCGAGTGGTTTTTGGTAGTCGACCATAAATGTTATTCTGAAATCCTTATAGGGGATTGAATGTATATCGATGACATTGTCGCCATCCCTCTGTGAATACTGGATAACATCCTGAATGTTGAATATGTCTCTCGGGATGCCCTGGTCCTGAAATCCTGCTGTAAGGAGTGCGTCGACAAATGGTTTTGCACTCCCGTCCAATACGGGCACCTCCTCGTTGTCTATCTCGACGATGATGTTATCTATCTGGAGCCCGGAGACTGCAGCGAGACAGTGCTCCACGGTCTTTATCTCGGTATCGCCCCGACCGAGGAATGTCCCTCTTGCTATCTCCTTAACATTGTCGAGTGTTGCTTTTATCTCTGGTTTCCCGGGCAAATCTGTTCTGCGGAAGACAATCCAGGAACCGGGTGGTGCAGGCTTGAATGTCAGATTGCATTCCTTCCCTGTGTGCAATCCCCTTCCGGAGAGTGTGACCTCTCTTGTTATTGTTCGCTGTGTCTCAATCATATAGCCCTTCTTTTTTCAAAAGCTCTTTCAACTTTTTTATAAGTTCTGGTAGCTGTGATATAGTAGCCATCTCCCTTTTGACCTGATTGGCTGGTTTCGCCGGGTAGCCGAAGTAGTATGAGTTTGGCGGTATCGATTTGCTGACGCCCGATTGTGCAGCGACAATGCTGTTCTCGCCTATGGTCAGGTGCCCTGCTATCCCGACCTGCCCGGCAAGCGTGACATTCTTTTCAAGTGTAACCGAGCCAGCTATGCCCACTTGAGCAACAATTATCGAGTTCTCCCCGACAAATACATTGTGGGCGATATGAACGAGATTGTCTATCTTCACCCCGTTTTCGATGATAGTTGGGTCGAATGTCCCCGCATCTATTGTGCAATTCGCTCCTATCTCCACATCATCACCTATTATAACCCCGCCTATGTGTGGAATCTTCTTGTTTATCGCACCATCTCTTGCGTATCCGAACCCATCGCCTCCAATCACTGCGCCCGAGTGGATTATGCATCCTGAGCCTATCTTCACGCTCGGATAAATCTTTGCCCCCGAGTGGATGACGCAGTTCTTCCCAATTGTCACATTTTCCTCGATGGATACGAAGTTCCCGATGGATGTTCCTCTTCCTATGCTCGAGCGTTCTCCGATGATGGAGAAATCCCCGATGGAGACATTCTCCTCGATACTCGTTCCATCCTTTATTATGCAGTTTTTGGATATACTTGAGGAGACTGGTTTTGGTGGGTGGAAAAGGGTCATAACCTTCTGGAAGGCGAGATATGGATTGTCTGTTATGACAGGGACAAAGTTGTAGTTTTCAGGGAGGTCATCTTTCTTCATAATAACCGCTGAAGCTTTGCACCCTCTTATAGCATTTTTGAACCTTTTTCCGAGGAAGAATGTTATGTGCCCCTTGCCGGCTCTCGCGATGGGACGTATGTCATCTATCTCGGTGTCAGGGTCCCCCAGTATCTTGCCGGAGAAGAGCTCGGCAATCTCTTTAAGTTTCACTTTCTCTCCTATTTTCCGCTTTCTGTTCCCTTGTTGAGTTTCTCGAGCAGGATGTCGGTTACATCCAGTGATTCATCTATGTATCCGATGGAGCCTGACGAGCGGTCGAGTATCAGCGTGTATCCGTATTCCTCGGCGATTTCCTCGAGTGCCGTCTGTATATTTTCCAGAAGAGGGGCTGTCATCTCCGCGTATTTCTTCTCTGCCAGTCCACCTGTTCCGAAGGTATTCAGCCTGAAGTTCTGGTATGCGGTCAGCTTGTCCTGGATAATCTTTTCCGTTTCCTGTTTCTTCTCATCCGATAGCATATAATGCTGTGTCTGGTATTCCTGCTGGAGATTGGTAATCTCATCCTCCATTGCTTGTGCTGAATCCTGCCAGGCAGAAACGAGCCTGTCGAACTCGCTTTTTACGGTTTTATACTCGTTGTATTCGTTCTCCAGCCTGTTTGAGTCGATGAATCCAATTTTTACATCGGCGAACACCGCTGTTGCAAAAAACAGAAGTATCAGTGTTGCAAGCAGAACCTTTTTCATCTTTCCTCCTGATTTTTTTGAACTATTGCATATTTTTCCTCACATCTCCGGACCTACCTGGAAATGGTAGTGCCATTCCCCTTTGCTGCCAGGGTAATCGAAGCCGTATGCGAAGTCGAATCCGATTACTCCGAGCATCGGGGCGATAAGCCTCACGCCGGCTCCTGCCGACCTGTATAGGTCATTTAGCTTCATACTGTGGTAGTTTTTCCAGCTGTTTCCAGCGTCTGCGAAGATAGAGAAATATAGTTGCCCCTTTACAAGCTGTGTTCTAAGCTCCAATGAGAAGACAGATATTGCCTCGCCACCCATCTGGTATGCATACGAGCGGCGGGTAACAGGATATCTTCCCATCATATCCGGTGTGACTGTTGAATCGTATACAGGCTCTGTGTAGCCGATGGGGCAGATGCTCCTGTCCTCGTATCCACGAATCTGCCCGTCGAAACTCGTGCCACCGGCGAAGTAGCGCTCACCGAACGGTATATCCATCGTGCTGCCCCAAGGATTTGTCAGAAAACCGAGTCGGCATTTCCCTACCCCGACGAATATCTTCTTGTAGAGGTTCAGATACCAGTAAGATTTGATTGTCTGCTTGATGAAATTTTCATCTCCACCGAGGAACCCACCCGATGTCTCGATGGAGTAGGAATTGAGGTTTCCCTCGCTTGCGAACATCGGTAGGTCACGGCTGTCTCGCTCGATTGCCACCGATGCCTTGCTACCAACTATGGGCCACTCCTTTTCCCGCAGGTCGTTGTAAGGTGGAGGAGCATAAGATGAGCTGAAGTCGAAGTAGCTTATCTGCTCGAGCTTATATGATAGGTATGCCCTGAAGAACTTATCCGGGAACGATAGCCTCCTGCCGAGCCGAACCGCTCCTCCTCTGCGTTGCTCGGTGTAGTAGCCTGTCCAGTGGGAGAGGGTGTTGTAGATGTCGAACCCGACACTGGTCGGAGTATCGAGGAACCATGGGTCGGTGAAGCCGAGATTGAAGCTCTGCCGGGATGTTCCAAAATCCCAGTCGAGGTTGAGTGTATATCCTCTGCCGAGCACATTGGGCCAACCGATGCTTATTGTCCCATAAAATTTGTCCCTCGCGTTGTATGAAACGCCGACCTGAAATTTGCCGACCGCCTTCTCCTTTACATCGATTGTTATGTCCACATCACCGTTATCGAGCGGTGCGAAGTCCGGCACAACATCATCGAAATAGTTGAGATAGTAAATATTTCTCTGGGAGAACAGGAACTTGCTCCTCCTGAAGACATCGCCGGGGTAGAGCACCATCTCCCTTCTTATCACCTTGTCGTAAGTCTTCTCGTTGCCGGTTATGTTTATCCTGTGGACATGAGCCTGAATTCCCTCCTGAATGGATAGCTGGACATCCGCTGTGTCGCCGCGGAGCCTCCGCTCGTCTGCTATCTGTGCATAAATATACCCCTCCTCTTGATAGGCGAAGTATATATCGGCGATGCTCTTCTCATATTTGTTGAACTTGAATATATCACCCCGCTTCAGCTTGAACTTGTCCTTGAGCTCATCCTCGGTGAAAAGTGATTCCCCCGAGACGGTTATTTCTCCCATCTTGAATTGTGGACCCTCGAACAGTGTTATATCCACAGCGAGCCAGTTCCCATCGTTTATCGTATAGACTGAATCCTGCTGCACCTGTGCCGTTATATATCCACGCTCCCGGTAGAATCTCTGGAGTTTGAGTTTGTCCTCCTCCAGTTTATCCTCGATAAATATCCCCTTTCGGAAGAGTGATTTCTGCTTGGTGTCTATCTGTCTCCTCAGCTTCCTGTCGGAGAAGGCGGAATTTCCAATGAAGGTTATCCTCTTTATCCTTATCTTTTTTCCCTCTTTTACATCGAAAACCAGTGTGGTCTTTTCCGCTTTCTCCTCGAAATGAGTTTTTACCTCGGCGTTCGGGTAGCCCTTCTTCTCGTATTCTGTGAGAATGTTCTGCTTTGACTCGAAGAGTTTATAATCTGGGACAGGTGAGTTCTCGCTGACAGTGAGCTTCTCCTTGAGTTTTTTGGTGGATATATGCTTGTTCCCCTTGAAAGTTATCTTCTCCGGGGTTTTCGCCTCCTTTACCTCTATCTCGACGGATACTCCCTCGGGCAGATTTTCTGTTCTGATGATAACATCGTTGAAGTATCCGGACTTATACATCCTCTTGATAGCATCCTCTATTGCGAGACTGGAGATACTTTTTCCCACCTCGAGACCGGAGAGTCCGATGATGTAGTTTCTGCTCACCTGCTTGTTCCCGACGACATTTATCCGGTAGATGCTGGATTGAGCTCTGACAGAAAGCGGGAGCATTACCAGCAGGATAAGTGTTCCGAGGACTGCCCGTCGGATATCCATCAGCCCTTTATCTCGATGATTTCGAGTCTTGAATAGCTTTGCCTGTGCCCGATTTTCCTCTTGTATCCTGTTCTTCTCTTCTTCTTGAAGGCGATGACCTTCTCCCCCCGGATGGTTCCTTTCACCGCTGCGATGACCCTTGCTCCCTTAACCGTAGGCTCGCCAACGATAGTCTTGTCATCCTTTTCCAGAAGGAGCACATTATCAAGTGTGACCGTTTCCCCCTCGGTGAGCTTCCTGTCGTATGGAACATCGATTATATCGTTAGGCTCCACCGTGAACTGCATACCTTTAACTGTGACTACCGCTCGCATCTTGTCTCCTTTCATAGGATTTCTGCTTTTTAAGATTGAAAAATATAATATGTTTAAGGAATTCGGCAACAGTTATTTCAGAATTTTTAGGAATTCCTTTGCTCTTGGTTCCTCCGGGTGTTCCTCGACGAATTTCTGGATATTCTTCTTTGCCTCCTCAGCCTTTTCTGTTTCTCCTGTCTCTTTGTATAGTTTGTAGAGTGCACCATTTATCATCCAGTGGTTTTCAAGTTTTTCCTTTCCCCACAAGAGTATTGACAGGGCTGTCTCGGTGTCTCCCTTTGTTCTGGCGAGTGTCGATGAGATGTTCACCATAAGCACATAGTTGTTATACGCTGAGCGCAGCAGCATCCTCTCGCTGCCCTTTGCTTTTTCAAATGCATCGTATGAGTAGTCCTCCACAACCCTCTTTTTGATGATTGATATATATTTCTCTGGTGGCTTTCCATTGTATTCCCACACGAGTCCGAGGAATGTCAGGTTGTTCATATATCTTTTGAAATAGTTTGGTGGTATGCTAATCGGGAAGAAGAGTCTTTTTCCCCCGGAGGAGGCGGCGCTTGCGAGTGAGTCGATGATGACCTGTGCAGGCTCGATGTTTGCCCTTATAAGCTTTTCCATATTTTCTGCATCGAGCTTTATCCCGAGTTTATCGGAATTTGCCTCCACATATGTCGGTTGGTTGAGTAGATGCTTGCTGATGATGGTGAGATTACATTTTTCTCCCTCCACAGCCTGCAGGAAGAGCAGAGGATATGTTTCATACCTCTCGAATGTGATAAGCACGCCCTCATCCGGAAGGCTTGAAAGCATATTTTCCCCGAACTCAATCAGGGAGTTGAACTCATCCTTCTTCTCTAACCTTTCCGCTCCCTCCCTATGCTTGTAAAACCAGAAGAATATCTTGTATGCCTTTTCTTTATTCCCAGAGATTTTCACCGCCTCCTTGAGGTCCGAGAACGCCTCATTGACTGCGTCGAAGTTCTCCTTTGTAGTCGCTTTTTTGAAGTTCTTCTTCGCATCCCTGAAATAGGACCTTGCGCTTTTCCCATAGGAATCACCTGCCAGACAGGCAATCAGAGCAATCAGAACGACAAACAATTTTGTACCCCTCATCGTTTGTTCCCCCTTCGAGGATAAATAAGGTTGTTGGAAAATTTAAGGAAATTTCATATATTGTCAACAACTAATTATATTGTTGACATAAAGGAGGGATTTGCTAATATTGGTATTTGCAAATAAAGGAGGAATATGAGACTTCTGGTGGTTATATTGATGTTCTCTTTACTTGCGTTTAGTGCGTCTGCCGATGATGTCTCTATGCTTGTTAAGAGCGGGGATGAGCTGTTTCGTCTTGGAAGATATGAAGAAGCCCTTGAGAAATACGAGCTTGCTCTCTCTTTAAGCTCGAAGGATGCCGAAATCTACCTCAAGGCAGGCAGAACACTGAACATCCTCGCTGAGGATGCTGTTGGTAAGTATCAGAATGAGTTCTACACGAAGGCAAGCGATTATCTTTCCCGCTCGTTGCTCCTCGATTCTGAGAATTATAAGACGCATATCGAGCTTGCCAGAACCCTGATTGAGATGGGACTTCTTACGCCAGACTGGGACAATGCGTCCCTTGCCAAGCGGATAAAGGAAGAGCTCGACTATGCTATGAAACTCGATGCCAAGGAGCCGGAGGAATATTATCTGCTCGGTCTGTGGCATCGTGGAGTCAGGCGAAGAAGCGTTCTTTGGCGCCGTCCACTGGGGCTTGGAGAAGCATCCCTCGAGGGCGAGCTGGAAAACATGAGGAAGGCAGTCGATATGGACCCAGGGAATCTGCTCTTTCGACTTGAGTACGCAAAAAGCCTCGTCTCTGCCGAGAGGAATGATGAGGCGAGGGTGCATTTGAGAAAGATTATCTCGCACAAGTCCAAAAATGACAACGAGAAGGAGATACTCAAATCTGCGAGCGAGATTCTTGAGAAGCTCGGAGGTAAAAATTGAAAAGGATAATTTCTCTTCTGCTCGTTTTTCTCATATTCAGGACAAACTCCTCTGTTCTTCGGCTTCCACGCTCGGATGTGTATAAGCTCTCACTTTCGCAGCGGCGTGAGGGTGAAGAGTGGCAGACGATAGCCGATGTGACAGATACCATCTTGCTCCGAGCATACGACAACAAACCCTCACCGGAGGATTACCCGATGTCGAGTTATGTTGTTCTGTTCTCCCGCAAGCAGGTTGTTGTTCAGCCGGATAGCTCGTATCGGATTGTTATTCGCAGGATATACGAGGTGTTCGATGAGCGAGGGAAGAGAGCAGCTGGCAACGCTTCTGTTGATTATTTCCCCGATACACAGAGAGCTAAGGTTCTTTTTGCTCGCACCGTCTCGCCGGAAGGTAGGTTTTTCCATCTCGATGACGCCGCCATTGAGGATGCGAACCTCTTCTCATTCATCCCACAATACAACAGAAAGAAACGGCTCAAGTTTGCGCTCGGTGAGGTAAGGGTTGGCTCTATCGTGGACTATGCCTTCGAGATAACGGGCAGAAAGTGCGCAGACCCTGCTCTGTTTTCGCTTCTCTTTCAGGGGAAAGAGCCTGTTATCCACTCGGAGTTTTCGATACCTCAAGGGATGTCGAGCTGAGAGAGGAGAAAAATTCGTTCTACGCATCACTTGAAAATATTCCGCTTATCCATCCAGAGAGGTATATGCCGCCCTTCTCATATATATCCCCGAGGGTGGATTTCTCGCTCGACTCCGACTGGAATTACATTGGCAGACAGATTTACCGTTCCTTTCGGGATTCGCTCGATATGGATGTATATCGTCTCATCGATTCTATTACATCGGGTTGCGAGGATAAGCTCGCACAGGCGAGGAAGCTTTTTTACTTTGTCTCACAGGATATAAGGGAAGCAGATGTTCCTATAGCCTCATTCCGCTACATTCCGAGACGGCTATCCTCAATACTCGAGGACAGGTATGCCAACGGGCTCGATAAGGTCTATCTCCTCTGGGCACTCCTCGACAGGGTGGGTATCCGTTCGTATCCTCTCTTTTTCTCCACCGTATCTTCTGGGCATCCCAACTCGGATGTCCCGTCCATTGGCTGGTTCGACGAGGTGGCACTTGAGGTTGTGGTGGACAGAAAGAAGTATTATTGTTACCCTGCCATCCGTGATATAAAGTTCGATGTGCTGCCATCCGATGTCTGGCTGGATACGGTCTTCAGAGTTACCTCTGATGGTGGCGAGCTGGTTAATCTCGAGCGCAAGCTGGATGTGAACACGACATCACGGAAAATTGTTCTCACGCTCGATGAGAATGCAGATGCCACTGTTCACGATACGCTCTCCTTTTGCGGTGTCTTGGAAGCGGATAAGCGTTCGATAAGGAACTGGCGTGATGAGGAGATAAAGAAGCATTTTGAGGAGCGAGCGAGCAAATTTTTCCCATCGGCGCGACTTATAGATTACAAGGTTGTTGGGCTTGGCACAATGGATTCTACACTGAGCGAGTGCGCCAGCTTCGATGTGAAAGATTTTGCCGTTCCGATGGGTGAGTCGAGGCTCGGCTTCCAGGTGAGGGGAACCCGGAACTTAGCCTGGCTTGTCGGTGAGCAGAGCCGCAGCTACCCATTTATGCAAGCAGTCCTCGAACGGTATGAATACAGCTACGATTTTATTCTCCCGAACGGGTTCTATGTCTACTATACCCCTGAAGATGTGAAGGTCGATAACGACTATTTCCGCATCACAGCCCATTTCGAGCCGAAAAAAGGAAGGCTTACCCTGAGCATTGACCTTCTGTTCAAGAGCCATTTCATACCCCCTGAGGAGTATGCTCACTTCAAGCAATACATTGAGGAACTCTCCAACCTATCGGAGAAATGGATTATCATTCAAAAGGGATAGTGGCGCTCCTTTTGCTCCTTTCTGCTGTTGCTTTTGCTGGGCAGGGAGAGTATCAGAAGCAGCTCGATAGGACAAAATCCTCCATCGAGAAGAAGAGGCAGGAGCTTGCCAGACTTAAGCGGAAGAAATCCAGCCTTATGAAGAGGATTGAGGGATATGATGAGCTTATCGGTCAGGAATCGAATCTGATATTCCTTTTGTCCGAGCGGCTTGATTCCACAAGGTCAGCAATCGACTCGCTCGACTTCTCGATTCAACAGATTGGTTCCCTTATCGATGTGAGAGAGAAACGGCTTTCTACCCTTGCCAACACACTTTATCGCAGGGGGCGCATCCAGCCACTCGAACTCTATTTCTCGTCGGAATCCGTCCCTGAACTCCTCAGACGGGTGAAGTTCCTGCTTAAGGTTGGTGGCGAATACTCACGCCAGATTCATATCCTCAAGCAGAATCGGGCAAAGCTTTCCAATATGCAGGCGGAACTTCTTTCGCTTAAATCATCACTCGAGAAGGTGCTATCCGAGCACAGGGAAGCTCTTGCAATGTATGAAGCGGAGAAAAAGGAGCAATCTAATCTCGTTTCCCAGCTTGTGTCACAAGAGAAAGAACTTGCAAATGCAGTGAGTTCGCTTGAGAAACATAAGAAAAAACTTGAGAAGATTATAGATAACTTATCGAAAAAAAAGAGGTTATCTGGGAAAAGTTTTGCCTATCTTCGAGGAAATCTTCCCTGGCCTGTCTCTTCTGGCAAGATTGTTCGTGGTTTTGGGGTATCGGGAGGTAGCTCCATTAGCCTCAAGAACGATGGTATCGACATCGAGGCATCCCCTGGAGAGAAGGTTCTTGCTGTTCATAATGGTGAGGTCTCCTATATCGGTAGCTTCAGGGGTTACGGGATGTTCATCATACTTTCCCATCCTGGCGGATATTTTACGGTCTATGGGAACCTTGCCTCGGTCCTTGTAAAAGAGGGGAAACGGGTAACGGGTGGCGATGTTCTGGGTGTTGTTGGAAGCAACTGGTATCTTGGAGGAGCGCTCCATTTCGAGCTTTATCATGGTCGCAGTGTGGAGGACCCGACGGATTGGCTTGCTCCTTCAGGGAGGGTTTGAATGGATGCTCTCGCTGGTGTTGTCGGGCAGGAGCTTCGTAAGAGGATAATCCTGCGGATGTATGAGGGCGGGAAGATTCCGCCTGCTATTCTCATTTGCGGTAGTGAGGGTGTCGGTTTGCGAGCTCTTGCAGTAGAGATAAGCAAGCTTCTCCTGTGTGAGCGAGATACTCCTCCCTGCGGAGATTGCCGCTCCTGCCGACTTGCTATCCGTGGTGAGCATCCCGATATTTTATATCTTTTGCCCCTGCCGGCAGGTGAAAGGGCGAAGCGACTTGACTGGGTAAAGCAGCTTCTCTCCAACCCGTATCTTCCCGTTATGTTCACGGTGCCTGCCTCGATAACAATAGATGACATCCGGTTTTTAGAGGAGCAGATTCAGCTCACGCCAGCTTTTGGAGGTCGCAAACTTGCTGTTATCTTTGATGCACACAGGATGACACCGGAGGCTCAAAATGCTTTTCTAAAGACGCTCGAGGAGCCGCCTGATTATGCTCATATAATTCTTACAACGCCCTATCCGGATAGACTGTTTGAAACGATTGTTTCCCGGACCCAGAGGTTTTTCTTGGGTAGACTTTCCAGCCGGGAAATAAAGGAATATCTGGAATCCAGAACCGATGCCACAGAATCGCAGATAGAGCTCGTTTCTCATCTATCGGAAGGGAGCCTTGGGAGGGCTTTTCTTCTCCTCGACAGGGAATATTTTTCCGCCCGCAAGAGGATGCTCGACCTTTTCCTTTCTCTTCTTCGCTCACCGGAGGATACTGTCCTGCTTGAGGTTGTGCAACTCTTCCAGAACACGAGGGATAAAAAACTCGTTTCCAATTTTTTTGCTGTTTCGCGCTCGGTTTTGAACGATATAGTTTTATATCAGCGAACGGGGGAAGCGAAATTTATTGTCAACATTGACAGAAAGGATGAAATTGTTGAGGTTGCGCATCTTTTGCCCGCGGAGAAGGTGGAGGAGTATATAAGAGTTCTGGACGAGAAGATGAGTTTTCTTGAGCGGAACCCGAACCTGCAGGTTCTCGTGTTTGATTTTATATTTCGACTTGCTGGGAGAGATTTATGACAAGGATCTTTCTATATCCGGATAAAAAGTTTTTTGGGGAAGCTCTCTCCTCATTTGAAGGGGTGAAACTTACCGCCTTCTCGGATACGCCTTCTCTTCTGCGGAGATTGAAATCCGACGGTGCCGATGCTCTCATAATCGATGGCGATGTCCCGCACATATCGGGTATCGTTCGTTTTCTCCTCGAGCATACGCCGACCACAGCACTTGTTGTTGTGGGGAATGAGAATGTGAAGGATGCCGACCTTTTCATTCCGAGGGAGGTATCTGTAAATGATTTCTCTGCAATGCTGAGAAAGTTCCTCGAGGTTCGTGGTTTTCTGTTGTCCGGTGGGATTCTGGGGCGCTCGAGGGCTATCTATTCTGTCGGTGAGATAGCACTAAAACTTGCAAGAACAGACATCTCGGTTCTCGTGGTAGGGGAGAGTGGCGTTGGGAAGGAGCTTGTTGCTCGGCTTGTGCATAACCGTTCGGAACGCTCATCGGGTGAGTTTGTTCCTGTGAATGTCGGAGCAATTCCGGAGAGCCTTCTTGAGAGCGAACTGTTTGGCTATGTAAAAGGTGCATTTACAGGAGCCGTCTCCGACAGAATAGGTCTCTTTGAGCGAGCCTCCGGTGGGACACTATTCTTGGATGAGATAGGTGATATGCCTGTTTCTCTGCAGGTGAAGCTTTTGCGTGTGCTTGAGACAGGCAGGTTCTATCCTGTCGGCTCGTCGGAGGAGAGAGAGGCGGATGTTCGTATCATAGCGGCAACCAATCGTGACCTGAAGCTGGAGATGGATATGGGACGCTTCCGCTCGGACCTGTATTTCCGCCTTGCTGGAGCAAAGATATATATCCCGCCACTCAGGGAGCGCAGGGAGGATATCCCTGTTCTTGTAGCGAGCTTTATCAAGGAGGTGGAGAAAAAAACGGGTAAGCCTTTCCCTGGGTTTACCGATTCTGCTATGCGGTTTGTTCTCGGATATCATTGGCCCGGAAATGTCAGGGAGCTACGGAACTTCATCGAGAACTTCGTCTCACTTGCCGAGGGGTCTCCTGTGACCGGTGAGGATATAAAAGGGTATTTTGCTGAGCACTCTCAGACAGGCAGGAAGTTGCCGGTCAGGTGGAGGGAGAATATCCCGTCGGAGATGGCTGTTATTCTTGAGAGCATCCTCGAGGAACTGAACTATATAAGGCGTCGCATCGATTCGCTTGTGCCCGGTGGTAGCCTCAATATAGAGGAATCCGAGCGTGAATTGATAGAAAATGCGCTGAAGCTCTCCGGCTGGAACAAGTCGAATGCGGCAAGGATTCTGGGCATCGACCGGAAAACGCTATATCGGAAGATGAAGAGGTATGAAATCAAAGAGGACTGATATTCTCATCCTCTCGCTCCTCATTTTCCTGGCAAGTTTTGGTGTATATTTTCTGACTGCCTCACGCACGGTTAACTTCATCGACAGTGGTGAGCTTATAACCGTTTGCCACACACTCGGGGTTGCACACCCGACGGGTTATCCACTATACACGATACTCGGAAGGATATTCTCTCTTTTCCCATCTTCATCACCTGCTTTCCCTGTGAACCTTATGTCTGCTCTCTTCTCATCCGTTGCTGCTGTTGTCTTCTTCTTTCTTGTTCTTGAGATAGCATCTCGCCTTCGAAAGGCTCGCCTTCGAAAGGGGGAGACATATCCTCTTGTTGCTTTCTCCTCTGCTCTGATATTCGCCACCTCCAATACCCTCTGGGGAAGCTCTGTTCAGGCGGAGGTATATTCGCTTGCAGTTCTCTTTTTTGTGCTACTGTTATACATTCTCCTTCACTGGGAAAAAACGGGTGATTATCGGCTTTTCTTCCTGTTTTTTTATATTTATGGGCTCTCTTTCGGTGACCATATGCTCGCTGTGCTGTATTCTGTTGGATTTTTATACCTTATATATTCTAAGCTGAGGAGACGTCTTTTCTCGGCCAAGGTTATCATTCCGGCGGTCTTTTTCTTTCTCTTGGGATTGTCTATTTATCTCTATCTTCCAATCCGCTCATCTTGCCATCCGTTTATGAACTGGGGAAATCCGTCGGATTTCGAGCGCTTCTTCCGCCATATCTCCGGCTGGCAGTATCGTGTCTGGATGTTCAACCAGAGCATAGGAGCTCTTGTTCACAAGTTTGGCTCATACATTCTACTTTTGCTCTCGCAATACTGGTTTCTGATTCTTCTTGCCCCCCTCGGGATATTCTCTCTCGTTAAAGGCTCAAAGCGGATATTTTGGTTCCTTATTATAATCTTTTTCTCCAATATCGTCTATTCTCTCAACTACGACATCCCCGACATTGCCCCATACTTCCTTCCATCATTTGCTATTTTTTCGCTGTTTATTGCTATCGGAATGGACAGCTTGTATAAAATTTTGCTCAGATTTGGGCGGATAGCGCCTGTTGTCTTGATTCTTTGTATTGCTCCATTTGTGGCGAATTTTTCCTCGAACTTTTATTATCCTGATAGGCGTGCTGAAGAGCTTGGACGCAACATTCTTTCACCGTTGGATACAGGTAGTGTTGCTCTCCTGCACTACTGGGATTTCGTTGCACCTTCTATATATCTTCAGCAGATGCTCGGTTTCCGCAGGGATGTCCTTGTTCTCGATTTCGAGCTTCTGCGTCGTTCCTGGTATGTTCGCTGGCTACTCGAGCAGTTCCCTGACAGGTTCTCCGATTATGCGAGGAGCAAGATGCGAAGTTTTGCTATGCTTGTTCTCGATTTCGAGCGTGGGAGAGCTTATAACCCGCGTCAGCTCGAGCTTTCATTCAGGCAGATGATAAACTCCATCCTTGTTTCATCTATCTCCTCGAACAGGACTGTTTTTGTCTCCGATGCTATCCCCGACTGGGTTCTTCCTGGATATCATCGTTTGCCAGAGTTCCTCCTATATCGTGTGAGTAAGGATAAGAGTGTGCGTATCCTTCCGTTTCGACCTGAGCTGTCTTATGCAAGGGATTCATCGCTTCCTGGAGATAGAAGGATAAACTGGTTTATGCGGTTTTATCCAGATATGCTTTCCCGGATGGGGTTGTCTTATTGCAGCTTGGGACAGCTTCGCTGGGGGGTAAGATATCTCTGGTGGTCTGCCGATTTTGTCAACTATCGTCCGGAGTATTCGGAGCCTTTGCTATTCTATCTTGCAACTGCTGGCAGAGATGACGAGGCTTCGATGGTTCTTGAGAGGGTCGATTCGCTGTATCACGGGACACCTGCAATGGAAAAATTGTTAAGGAAGCTGGGAAGATGATAAGAAAGATATTCGTTCTGACTATGCTATTTTTTCTTCTCTCCTGTGCCAATAATCTCAGGGTGAATGAATTTATGTATCCTGCCTCCTCCTGTCCGGGCTTTTTCTCGCTTGAGGATACCTCATCGCTTGGCGAGCTTAAACTTGGATATTCTCTCTCCTCTCCACCTGCGGTTCTGGGTAATCTGGCGTTCTTTGGTACAAATCAGAAGCGTGTCGTCGTTGTGGACCTTCTGTCGGGGGAAATTGTCAGGCGTTTCTGGTTCGGGACAACGATAACGGTCTCGCCATCGGTTTCCGATTCATTTATTGTGGTTGCTGGCAAGGGCGACTGGAACCAACTGTCCGCTTATTCTCTGTTGGATGGCAGGCGCCTCTGGGAAAAGGAGGCTGAGATGCCGGTGGTCTCATCCAGAATCGTCGATGAGGATGTTTTCGTTCTGCTGCGTAACGGGAAGCTCTTCCACATCAGTATGTCTGATGGAAAGATAATGCGGAAACTGAAGTTCGACGGGCTTTTCACAGGAGCACCCGTATATACCGAGAAAAGCCTTGTTGTTTATTCCGTTTCCGGCGATGTTTATTCCGTTTCTACTGCTCCCGAGATGGAGATTAGGTCGAAGGCGAAGCTCGCTTCGAGGCTGTCAGGGAATGCTATTCTCCTCGATTCTCTCATTGTTTTTCCTGTGGAGAGTGGGCATCTTCTGTTTCTTGATAAAAATCTTAATCAGGTGAAGCAAATTTCCCTGCCTTCTGGCTCGAGCTGGAGTTTTCCTGTCGCTGTTGTCGAATATAACAATCTATTTTTTGTCTCCACCCGTGATGGTGGTATCCTTGCGATGAATTTTGCTGGGGATGTGCTCTGGCAAGACTCCTTTGATGATGTTTTCCTCTATCCTGTGGCTGTCTTCGATGATTTTGTCCTTGCAGGTGGTGCCCGTGGTGACCTATATAACATCGATATTAACACAGGTGAGCTTATCTGGGAGAAGCGGATTTTCTCACCTATCGTTGGGCAGCCTTTTGGGTTTTGTGGGCGTGTGTTTGTCCCGACGGAGAGTGGTCAGATTTTTCTGCTTCCGGGATTTGGCTCTTCAGAGTAGTCTTTCAAACGGGTCAGACAGCTTTTTATACTCCATCATAGCGAACCTGTCCGTCATACCGGCAATGTGGTCGGAGACTATCTGCTTGACATTGCCCTCCGATGCGGAGAGCTTCTTTTCCCAGTCGGAGATGAGCTTCGGTTCCTCCATATAGCAGTTAAAGAGGTATTCGATAACCTTTTTTGACTTCAGAGCCATTCTCAGCACCTTCGGGTGTCTATACATATTTTTTTCGAGGAATTCCTGCAACTGCTGATTTTTCTCCTTCAGTTCACTGGATATGGTAATAAGCCTGTCTGGTGCATTTCTGACATCCTCCACCGTCTTCATCCCGCTTTCGGTAATGAGCTGTCTGCTCGTTTCTATGCAGTCTGTTACCTCACGGTTGATTAGTTTCCTAATCATCTGATATCGTAGTATGTGCTCATCGATTGCCGGGAATTCTCGCTTCAATTCCTCGACCATTTCATCCCGGAGCGAGATTCCTTCCAGCTGGTCGAGGGTGAACAGGTTCGAGCGTAGCCCATCGTCGAGGTCATGTGAATAGTATGCAATTTGGTCTGCGATATCGACAATCTGTGCCTCGAGTGGTGGGCGCCTCTGTGGCTCGTAGTCGATATTTTCTGCTTTGTCATAAGCTGTATGATGCTTGATAATCCCCTCTCTGACCTCGAATGTCAGGTTTAGCCCTGGGAAGTTCGGATACCTCTCCTCGAGCTTTTCGACAATCCTTAGCCCGTGTCTGTTGTGCTCGAACCCACCGTTTTCCTTCATAAGGTCATTGAGAGTAATCTCTCCGATATGCCCGAACGGAGTATGTCCGATGTCGTGTGCGAGAGCGATTGCCTCGGCTAAGTCCTCGTTGAGTGAGAGGGCTCTTGCAATGGAGCGGGCCATCGTTGCCACCTCGAGAGTGTGTGTCATTCTCGTTCGATAATGGTCACCCTCATGGTTGACAAAGACCTGCGTCTTGTATTCGAGCCGCCTGAACGCCGTGGAATGTATTATACGCTCCCTATCGCGCTCGAAGTCAACCCGATACGGATGCTTTGGCTCATCGTATCTCCTCCCCTTGCTCTCACGGTTGTGCATCGCCCAGTGAGCCAAAACCTTGTATTCCAGCTCCTCCTTATCCTCACGCAACATACTTCCCCTCCTGTTTATTGTATGAAAGAAAGGAGTTTCTCGCTGCTTGGCAAGGAAAAATGTTTCTATTTTGGCAAAATCTGTTTATATTGAGAATTATGAGATTTCTTGACTTTAAACTTCTCCTTGAATCTCCTCTGCACCATACACGCTATTTCATCTGGGGAGAGGAGGAATACATCAAGACTCACCTTGTGAAGAGTATTGTTAAAAAGGGCGTTCCAGAAGGGCTTGAGGAGTTTAACCTCGATGTTATCTATGCAGATGATATCTCCGATTTCCGACTGATAACAGACGCCATACTCGCCTATCCGGTGATGTCGGAGCGTCGGGTTGTTGTGGTGCACAATATAGACGCTCTTTCACCGGTGGCAAAGAAAAGGATAACAGATTTCTCCTTTCCGAGGACATCGCTTGTGCTCTTTACGGCAGGCGATATGAAAAAAACAAGCAAGTTCTTCAAGTGGCTTTCCGACAATTTTTGCACCGTGGATGCTCGCCCGGTGTATGAAAGTGAGATATACGAATGGGTCATAAAACTTGCCCGTGAAAAGGGAATGAGGCTAAACCGTTCGCTTGCAACCCACATCGTCTCACGCACGGGTATGAACCTCTCTGTAATCGACAATGAGCTCGACAAGCTTACACTCTTTGCGGAGGATAAGCCGGTTACCACTTCTCTTATAGATGAAGTTGTTGCCGTATCCCGTGAGGCTCAGATATTCAAGTTCCTCGACGCCCTGGGAACAAGAGACCTTCCGGGTGCTATCGCTCACCTGAGAACGCTTCTGTCCTATAACGAGAAGGCAGGGCAGGTGATATACATTACATCGAGGCAGTTCCTCCAGCTTATAACGCTCTATCTTATGCGAGCAACAGGAGCATCCAATCAGGAGATAAAACAGCTCGGTATCTACTACATCGGGAAGAAATACGAAATGCTTAACAATTTTAAAATCAGAGAGTTATACGAGGTATTTAAACTACTTTATGAAGTAGACTACTCCCTCAAGTCGGGTCTCATATCTGAGCAAGATGCGTTATATAAACTGGTTTTCGGAGTATGCAGAAGATAGGAACATACAGAAGGCTTATAGGTTATGTAAAGCCTTATCGTGGCAAGCTTGCTTTTGCTATAATGTGTATGGTTTTTTATGCTCTTTTTGAGTCATCTATGGTCTATTTTGTTTCGCCTGTCTTACGGGCGATATTCTATCAGTCTCCACCAGAGTTGCCTGCTGTTGCCGGCGGATTCTTTGATTCAATCAAGCTTTTCCTCAAAGAGAAATTTGACCTGTTTTTGCTATCCGGTGGTTCGTTCGTTGCGTTGAAGAAGCTGGCTATTATACTTGTTCTAATTGTTCTCTTAAAGAATATCTTCTTTTATCTTCAGGCGTTCTTTATGTCGCAGGTGCTCCAGGGGATGATGAACAATTTCCGGAATATGCTCTTTCGTGGATATAGTCGACTTCCGCTGTTCTTCTTTCAGAAGAAGCGGACGGGGCAGCTCATCTCACGGATTGTCAACGATGTTCAGGTATTGAACGAAACAATCGCCGTTAGTTTCTCCAATATGATAAGGGACCCTCTGATTGTTCTTTTCTACTTTGCACTTTTGCTTATCTTAAACTGGCGTCTAACCTTACTTCTTGTTATAGTTGCACCGCCGGCTGTATTCATTATAACCGCTATCGGCAAACATCTTCGCCATTATTCAACAAAAACACAGAAACGAGTTGCGGATTTTACATCCATCCTGCAGGAGACGATAACAGGTATTCGTGTTGTTAAAGGGTATTCGGGTGAGGAGTATGAGGTGAAGAAGTTTGAGAAGTCAACCTCGAACTACCTTCGCAATATGCTCCGTATGATATGGGTCAGGAAACTTGTAACCCCATTTAATGAGATAGGGGCTGCGCTTCTTGCTGCATTTATCCTTGTGTATGCTGGCAGGCAGGTCATCGGAGGCGGTGGCTTCACACCCGATGAGTTCATCCAGTATATCGTAACGCTTTTCCTTCTTTCCCGTCCTCTGAAGTCGCTCGGCGAGAGCTATGGCAGGATACAGCAGGGACTTGCAGCGGCAACACGGGTATTCGAGGTCATCGATGAGCCTGTTGAAACATTTGAGGAAACTGGTAATGTTGATAAAAACAGATTTGAAAACGAGATATGCTATGACAATGTCTCCTTCAGATACAGCGATGATAAACCCTGGGCTTTGCGGAATATAAGTGTCAGCATCAAGAGGGGTGAGATGATAGCGCTGGTTGGACCGTCTGGCGCAGGGAAATCGACATTTGTCGACCTGCTCCTCCGCTTCTTTGACCCGACCGAGGGCAGAATTACAATAGATGGGGTCGACATCCGTAATATAAAGCTCTCATCACTCCGCTCGCTATTCGGCATTGTGACACAGGAGACAATCCTTTTCAACGATACGATTGCGAGGAATATTGCATACGCCGATTATAATCCTGACAGGGAGCGGATAGTCGAGGCGGCTCATGCGGCGAATGCTTATGATTTTATTGTGTCCACACCAAACGGCTTCGACACATATATCGGTGATAGGGGAATGAAGCTCTCCGGTGGAGAGCGTCAGCGGCTTGCCATAGCGAGGGCAATCTATCGGAATCCGCAGATACTGATATTCGATGAGGCGACCAGCTCGCTCGATTCGGAATCGGAGCGGCTCGTTCAGGAGGCAATCGACCGCCTGATAAAAGGTAGAACGGCGATTGTCATTGCACACAGGCTCGCAACCATAGTCAAATCCGACAGGATAATCGTTATGAAGGATGGGCATATTGTCCAGGAGGGGAAGCATAACGAGCTGATTGAGCAGGATGGATTGTATAAAATTCTATACACAATGCAGTTCAATATCTAAACAGTAAAGGAGTGGTGATGAAACAGCTGCCTATCTGTGCAGTTATTATTCTTGTTGCCGCTTCGGTGGCGTTTGCCGGTAACACATCCGGGAAGCTTGGTATGGGTGGTAGTATCCCATCGGGTGATGTGTGGGTCTTAAGCTATGGTCTTCCGGCGAGCCCGATGGTCATTGAGGGGATATTCGGTTTCAGTCACGGGAGCACTACCTTTGAGTTTGGTGGAACGAGTTTTTCCGCCGATGAGACAAAGGTAAGTTTCGGTGGGGGAATCCGCTACAATTTCAGGGAGTATAAGACCCTTTCCCTCTATGGTGGTGGCAGGCTGACGCTTGATATCCACTCGAACGATGATACAAAGGTTGGCGTCGGTATAGGTGGTTTCCTTGGAGCGGAGTATTTCCTGACGAGTTATTTCAGCATCTCGCTCGAGGATGGCATCGGGATATCGATTATCGAGGATGCGAACTCATTCGGGACGAATGTCGGTATGAGGGCAAGCCTATATTTCTAATTTCCGTTTGAGCCCTCGATAGTCTGTATCTCGTCCTCAGTCAGGTTGTATAGTTTATAGACGAGGTTGTCAATTTTTCTATCGTAGTATGCAATCTGCCCTATCGTGGATATCTCTCAAGGGAGAGAGATAACAGGGATTCTCGCATATTTTTTGGGCTCTGCAGTAGCTGTTATTTTATCAATCATTTCGATAGTGTCCGGAGAAAGATACTTTTCGCCACACTGAGAGCAAACTTCCACTGGAAGGTTCTCGAAGATAATGATTTTATCTCCCCATTGGTGAATATGCCTGATTTTTTTCCGTTCGATATTTCCTCCACAAAAGTAGCATACCTTCATTACATACCTCCTTTTCTTACTCGCCAGTTGAGCCATCTATGCGGGTCGGGTCTATAGATGGTAACGACTATCAGGGTGTCGGGTTCTCTCAAGCCGCAGACAAAGTGAACGGGCATATTTTGTCTGGTGAACCCCAGAATCAGGCAACTTCCTCCCCTCGGGTCATTGGGATATTCCTCGATAATTTCGCACCTGGTAGAGAGAAGGGCTTCCTCCATCTCTTGAAAGCTAATCTGGTCTGCGTCCCTTTCCAGCTCTGCATGCATAGTCAAGCGATATTTCTTCTCTCTGATGAGTTTCTGCATCTGCTCTATGGTCATCTGGCTTTATCCTTCGATTATCTTCTTC
>NATO01000115.1 GCA_002085385.1 candidate division Zixibacteria bacterium 4484_93 | reverse complement strand
ATACGAATACCAACCATCCGCTCGGGGATTGAGGAGGATATTGCAACCCCGGGAAGGGTGAGTTTATCTGCCTATCCCAATCCGTTCAACGCATCTGTTTCTGTTACCTACTCCCTCGGCTCAACATCCGATGTGTTGCTTGAAATATATAGCTCGGCAGGGCAGAAGGTTGCAACGCTTGTCGATGAGCGCAAGACAGCAGGTAATTACACTATCCAGTGGGCGCCGGAGAATCTACCGTCCGGTCTATATTTTGTCAGGATGAAAGCCGGGAAACAGACGATAACAAAGAAAGCGATGTGTCTGAAATAGTGCTCAAGTAGCATAGCTTCCCTCTACACCGACCGATTTTTTTCGTTGCAAATCACAAGTGAGGTTTTATCTTTATAACAACCTCAAGCGAAAGGGAATGTTATGAAACAGGTTATTATTCTTTTGCTTCTGATTTTTCTTGCATCTCCTGTGCTTGCCTGGGAGATAGCCGATTTTCATCTGGATATGTTTGTTCACAAGGATGGGGCATTCCACCTGCAGGAGAAGATAGTAGTCGATTTCGACGGCGAGCGACACCACGGAATATACAGAGAGATACCGGTTAAATATACCGAGTATGGAACGGTGTATAAGATTCGCCTGTCCGATATTAAGGTGTATGATGAGGAGCATAAACCACGCAGGGTTAAGATTACCCGGCGGGGAAGGATGCTGAACATTCGCATCGGGAATCCGAAGCTGTATGTAACGGGGAAGCAGACATACATTATCGATTATGTCGTCAGGCGGGCTGTGAATTTCAAGAGGGATGGTGTGGAGATATACTGGAATCTGACGGGGAACGAGTGGAGGGCGCCAATCAGGCATTTCTCCGCAAATGTATATTTCTTCGAGGGCTCCGGGTTCGATGTATCGAGAGTTCACTGCTACACGGGTCCTATTGGCTCGAAGAGTGAGCTTGAAATTATCCCAACAGATACAGGCTTTTCTGTTGAGACGAGCAATGTCTATCCATCCTCCGGCGTGACATTTATTACGCTCCTTCCGTCGGGCTCTATTAAGAAGCCACCGGCAACACAGGCTCTCGGATACTTTTTCGCCGATAACTGGTTCCTGTTTATTCCCGTTCTTGTCTTCATTGTTATGTTCTGTATCTGGAAGAGATACGGTGTCGATGTTGGGCGGGAACTTGCTGTTATGCCGGAGTATGAGCCGCCGGATGGTCTGACACCTGCCGAGGTCGGGACGATAATCGATGAGCGTGTGGATGTGGCAGATATATCGGCAACAATCATCGACCTCGCCGTTAGAGGATATATAAGAATTACCGAGGCAAACTCGAAGAAGCTTATTTTCTTCTCGAAAAAGGACTATCTCTTGACCCAGATGAGGGAGCCGGATGAGGGGCTCAAGCCGTTCGAGCGAAAGCTGATGAGAAGCCTTTTCTCAAGAAAATACAGGCTTAAAGCTGTTCCACTGGATGGCATAGAGGTTCCTCTGGATGTTCTGGATGAGATAAAAGGGAAACCGACTGTTTCTATATCTGGGCTAAAGAACAAATTTTACAAGGACTTAGACAGCTTAAAGAAGCAGCTCTACCGTACCCTCACGAAGGATAAATACTTCGTATCGAACCCGGAAAAGGTCAGGAACAAATGGAGGATTCTGGGTTTTATGGTTATGTTTGTCGGGTTCTTTTTTGTAGGTCCCTTAGGCGGGACTATCGGGCTTTTCGGGCCAATTTCGATACTCGTATCCGGAGCGATAGTTCTTATCTTTTCCGGCTTTATGCCAAGGAAGACACGGAAAGGAGTATTTGCAGCGAGACATATTGCTGGTTTCAAGGAGTTTATCGAGCGTGTCGAGAAGGACAGGATAAGGCGCATGGCGACCGATGACCCGACGGTATTTGAGCGTCTCCTTCCGTTTGCGATGGCGCTCGGTGTTGCCGATGAATGGGCTGAAGTGTTCGAAGGGATAGAGGTGCAGAGACCGAACTGGTATTGTGGATATGGAGCCCATTTCTCAACACATGCCTTTGTTTCCAACCTTGGAGGAGCGGTATCGGGCATCGGGAATGCTATATCTTCCCGGCCATCGGGCTCATCATCGGGCGGTGGTGGAGGATTCTCCGGTGGTGGATTCGGTGGCGGCGGCGGTGGCGCTTGGTAAAAAAACAACCTTATTCTCCAATTAGTGGAGCGAAATAATCAAGTAGGTCTGTCAAAATGCTGAGCTGGGAACTCGTTAAAAGATATGTTTTAGAGAGATAATCACAGGTGCGGGGTCTGCGGGAGAGGAAATAGCAATCAGGTTCATCACAGGTTCATCATATACTTCCAAGAGGTGCCTGCGGCTCGGACGACCCCTCCAATCTGATTACCCTGTGCGGTAGATGTCATATGCTTGTGAGCCATGTTCCAGATAGTGTTGTCTCTAAGGTCTGGAATATCCCAATTGACAAAGTGTGGGAGGAAAGAGCAGCGGTCTTGAAGGCATTGGATAAGGAGTGCTTGAAAATGCTACACAAAAAGGATACTGAAGCTGAGCCAGGAGACCTTTTCTCTTAAGCCTACCTCAGTGATTGGTGTTTTCCCCACATATATCTCTACATTCTGTATAGGATATTAGGTATATTCTCTTGACTTTTTGCGTCCGCAAGGTTAATATTCCAAACAGATAAATGTATTGAGAGAAGGATGATAAACCAAGGAGGTAAAGATATGAGGAACTTTGCATTGTTTCTGGCAGTCGCGATTTTGGTTCTACCGATTTCTGTCTATTCCGCTGATAGGGTGTCTGTTCCTGTTGTTCCCGGTGAGGCAGAGGAAGGAGAGCAAGGTTTTATCTACAACTCGATAAGTGGAGCACTCCCGAAAAATATATCGGTCATCGATTCGATTTCGTTTGAGAAATATATCCCTCCGGGTAATAGTATCGCCATACGGGTAAGGCACGATATGCTGGAGCTTGTATCCGATACATCGACAGATATTCCATCAAGCTGGGCTGAGGCTCTTGATAGGACACCTAACTGGCTCCGGCGGGAGCTTCTCCTGTCATTTCAGAATCTTGAGGATTACTCTCCCGGTTCTGCCGAGAGTTTCGCAAACCTCATTGTCTCCAGTGCTGGACCACCCCTGACCGATGAGGTAGCTTTCTGTATCGCACATATGTCGCCTCAGGCATTGCTCGATTCACGCTTCGACCCGAGCCTGCTTGTGGAGAATGCGAGAAGTATCTACCAGGTGGCGGATTCACTCTCTTATGTTTTCCTTGTCGAGCGTGGTGATTTCGGTGCCAGAACATACTACACGACAACCAGATATCGTATACTCGATGGTGCGGATACCGTCTGGTATGAGCTCCCGCGGGATATTTACTACTGGTATATCGTTCATCCGAAGCTATCCGATGAGGCGGTGAAGAAGCGTGATGCTGGGACAGATGAGGTGGAGATGACCTATGGGCATTTCTGGCGTGAGTATCTTCTGTATGACCCTGACCCGGCACACAGCTACACCGAGGGTGGCTATCCAAAGCTCATCGATGTTATGAAGGTTCCGCGAGTCCTCTGGAGCAGGCAGGACACAATGTATGAGGGTATGAGGGATTTCACACCGGATGATGATGCTCTAAATGTTCTCGGCAACTGGACATTTCGGGTTGTTCCAAATGCGCCGGGAACGGTTCGACCGATACAGCCGAACCAGATAGCGTATCTGCACGGTGGGAACTGCGGCGAGATACAGGACCTATTTGCCGCCGGTGCTCGAGCCTGTCTTATTCCCAATATCTGCACGGTGAATATACTCGAGGACCATGTCTGGAACGAGTTCTACGATGGTGGATATGACACCACACTGTGGTATCACAACACACCCTGGATATACACACAGGTGAACCGCTGGGACTACGAAGGACATACATACATCGACCCTGCCTGGGGCGGATACGACACCGAGAGAGGCGGCTCGAAAGACCTGTCCACTGTGTGGTTCTACCGAGGAGATGCTTACCCTGTCAACCGGATAGAATCGTATTCTGCTGTCTGCACCGTTGATGTCTATTGTCGGGACAACGCTGGTGGTGACCCTGTTGATGGGGTTTTGTTGAACATCTTCTCGGACATAACAGGTGGAGAGCCGGGGATGGTGTATCTCGGTTATCAGGCGGTGACAAAGGGGAATGGGCACGCTATGTTTCTCCTTGGAGATAACCAGCCTTTCTGGTATAATGCTACCTCCGATTCGCTCGGCACGGTTCCGGACGAGGGGGCGAGAACACTCGTCGCGTCGACCACCGCCGGCAGAAGATACAACAAGAGCTGCACTTTCCCTGCCTCGATGCCGGAGGTGCGATGTTTCCCCACGACAGCGGACTCTACCTCGGACAGGATGATACAGGTCACCTGGGAATCCCCTGAAGAGGTTATACACGGTACGAACTATAGAGATAGTCAGTATGGCACATTCACCCTGCATTCTACACCTGGGTATATAACGCTTTTTGTGTGCGATGCGGCGAATTTCTCGCTGTATGAATCAGGAGAACCGTTCGAGGGCATCCTGTTTCAAAAAAAGACGACCGATGGTGAACTGCCGATACATCTGCCATATTCCGGGGTCTGGTATCTTGTCTTTACAAACGAGGATGCTGTCGCAAACAGTCCACTCGTTTCAGCTAATGTGAAGCTCTGCGAGGATACAACAGCTGTCGAGGAGAAACCGTTCCTGCCGGGGAGATTGAGCCTCTCCGTGTATCCCTCCTTGGAGGTCATCTGGCAGCCGGATAAATCAGTTGCTTCCGGGATTTATTTTGTCCGAGCGAAGGCAGGCAACAAAACAGCGACGAGAAAGGTTGTTTATTTAAGATGAATAAACTAATAACCTTTGTTATTATCTTTCTGGTGCAGGTTTCGGCTGCATTTTCTCAGGACATTTTCGACATCTGGGATATGGATGCCATCAGGGATAGCACAACGATGGATGTTGAAACCTTGTGGGTAGCGGACACGACAGTTGAGAACCCACTTTCTCTTGAGCTGATTAACCTCTCGGTGGGTGAAATCCGATACAACTCTTTTGGTGGCAGGGCAGGCACAATAAGGATTCAAGGCTTTTTTGCATACCCTACGGGTGAAAGCGGGCTTCCTGGATTTCTTATCGGGCACGGATTCGGAATGGAGGGAGATCTGGATATGGCAGAGGGATTTGCAGCTTCCCTGCATTCGTTTGTGCTCTCCATCAGTGCACCGGGAGTAGCTGGTTCAGAGGGAAGCCGCACCATAGAGGATGTTGTTAGCGCCTATCCTAACCCACAGGACTGCTGGTTCTACCAGTATGCTTACGCTGTTATGAGGGGATTGAACTACCTGGAGATGTCGCCTCAGGTTGATAATGGATGGCTTTGTGTTCTTGGTATGTCTGCCGGGGGAGTGGCAACTTCTCTGGCTGATGGCATTGACGACAGGATAAGATTTTCTGTTCCGGTTGTATCTCCTGCTGATTTCATCTGCTCGGTCAGGGATTCCGCTTGGATGATACACTACCTCGAGGCTGCCGGGATAGACACAACTGACTCGGAGTTTGTTTATATGCAGAGGTATCTCGCCCCAATTCAATATGCTCCATATTTTCATGGGTTTGTGCTTTCCATATGCGGGGCACAGGATGAGTTCACTCCTCTCGACTGTATGGCGAGGGTATATGACTGTATGGACAGCTCATCGAACCGAATGGAGATAGTCCCAAATTTTGACCATGTTACCTATTTCGCTGGCTTTAGCGACCATTGTGGTGAATATGATTCGTTTGACAACACAGTGGGTGCATTCTCCAGGCTCTATGGGACAACAGCATCGGTGTTGCTGATGCTCAGGGAGGGGGGCAGAGTTCCTCCGATGCCTACTGTGGGTGCCGAGATGACCACAGGCGGTATAGAATTCAATGCGGATGTTCCCCTGTATTTCTGGGCTACGGATGATGTTACACTCTGGCTCAGCCTCGATTCTGCCTGGACATTTACCGACTATGAAATGAACCGGCTTGGGAGTTTCCCTTATCGTTATCATGCCACCGTTTCACTGGACCCTTCTTACGACCTGAGCAATATCATCTACTTCGTTGAGGTGATGGGAGCGCCATACCTCTGGCTTTCATCTTGCCCTTATGTTCCTGATGGACTGCACCCGAGGGTTCGTCCCATCCCGGGAGAATACCTCCTTGTCAGGTATGGGCTTGGTATCAGTCCATCTTTTGAGAGGGTAGATGTGTATCCCAATCCGTTCAATTCGTCGGTCAGGATAGAGGCATCTGCTGGTGCAAACATCGAAATATATGATATAAACGGCAGGTTAGTATATGAAATCCCCGT
>NATO01000114.1 GCA_002085385.1 candidate division Zixibacteria bacterium 4484_93 | reverse complement strand
AATAAGCAGTCCGAGACCGTATGTGACATACGGAGAGCGAACCCTCCCAAAATTGAGAACAAACATAAGAATAATAAGCGGAATCGGGGTAATACTTCTGTTCTTGAAGAACCACTCCCCTACTTTCTCAAGACTTGCCAATTGTTCCCCTTATGACGACAAAACTCCCTTTACCATACCCAGAAATAGGCTGCTCAACCCCAAAAATCTTCTCCAGTGGTGAGAATATAGCCTGTGAGAAGCTGAAATTACCAAATCCCGCCTGTTTCATAAAACGAATAACCTCATCCGTCGAATAAAATGTTGCCTCACGATAGAACAGGCTTTTCTCCTTTTCAACCTCATATCGCCTTCCAAGCGGACTTTCCTTATCGACGAGTCCAATCACAAGATGCCCTCTATGTTTCAAGACACGGGCTGCCTCCCTTATAGATGCAAGCGGGTCATCGACAAAGCAGATGGTCGTCACCATAAGTGCCTGACAAAAGAGGTCGTCTTTGAGAGGCAAAGCCTCCGCTATCCCACGGATGACATTTATCCCCCTCTCTCTGGCGAGAAACGCCATCTTATACGCAGGCTCGACACCGAACTCAATCTTCAAAGGAGCGGCAAACAGCCCGCTTCCAACACCTATCTCAAGCGAAGGAGAACAATCATTCCATAAAACTCTCACAGCCTTCAGCTCGGATAGATATGCAAACCGGTTCCTGACAAACCAATTTTCATATCTCTCTATATGCTTTTCAAATGGTCCAGTTCTCGGCAAAGTCCCCCTTTCTACCGCTTTAATGATAAATCTATATCCGAAAAAAGCAAAATCTTTCTTGGAAATGGGGAAATTCAGGGTATAATATATCCTCCAAAAAGAAATAAGGAGGAGCAATGTTCGACCTGACAAGCGAAGCAGTGAGCCGATTTCACGAGGAATTCGCCCGAGACACGAAGAACATCATAGCCCGTAATGCTGTCGCTAACAACCCCGTGGACAAGGTGGCAGTTGACCCCGATGCTGCCTCGAGAATGCGGCATACATTCTCGCACAGGATAGACGACTGGAAGGTCTGCAATCAGGAGAAGAGCGGCAGGTGCTGGATATTCGCCGGACTGAATACATTACGCATCCGGGCAGCAAAGAAGATGAAACTCAAAGATTTCGAGCTATCGCAGGCATACACTATGTTCTGGGACAAACTGGAAAAGGCAAACTATTTCCTCGAAAGCATCATAGAAACCGCAGACGAGGAGATAAGAAGCCGTATAGTTATGTGGCTTCTCGACCATCCCATATCCGATGGCGGACAGTGGCATATGTTCACAAACCTCATCAGAAAATATGGGGTCGTGCCAAAGGATGTTATGCCAGAAACATTTAATAGCAGCAATTCACAGTATATGAACCGCTTCATCACACTGAAGCTCCGAGAAGATGCACTAACCTTACGAGATATGCATAAGAAAGGCTTATCCAACGATGCTCTCCGGGAGAGGAAAACTGAGATGATGTCCGAGATATACAGAATGCTTGCTATACATCTTGGCGAGCCGCCGACAAAGTTCGACTGGGAATACAAAGAGGAAAAGGATGACAAGAATTTTTACCGCGATTCAGGGCTCACCCCCATCGACTTCTACAACAAATATATCGGTGTGAACCCCGATGACTATGCCTGCTTGATTAACTCCCCTACCACAGACAAACCGTATAAAAAATTATACACCGTCAGCTTCCTCGGAAATGTCATTGGTGGAGAGGATATCAAGTATCTCAATATCGATATAGAGACAATGAAAGCTGCTGCTGCAAAACAGATTACAGATGGTGAACCTGTCTGGTTCGGCTGCGATGTCGGGAAAATGTCATCCAGAGAAAGCGGAATACTCGACCCGGATATGTATAATTTTGAACTTCTATATGGAACGAAATTCAAGCTTGACAAGGCAGGCAGGCTCGATTACGGCGATAGCCGAATGACGCATGCGATGGTGTTCACAGGTGTGGATATCGATAACGGCAAGCCCATCCGCTGGCGTGTGGAAAACAGCTGGGGTGAGAAAATAGGCAACAAGGGGTTCTTCACTATGAGCGACCATTGGTTCAACGAATATATGTATGAGGTTGTCGTTCAGAAAAAGTATATTCCCGGCGAACTCTTGTCTGTTCTCGAGACAGAACCTATCGTTCTTCCTCCCTGGGACCCAATGGGCTCACTCGCTCTTTGAGCTTTTCTACCTCTTTTTTGACATTGACCCAGAAAAAACCAGACAGGGCAAGCATCAGCAATATGAGGAAAATAACAAAATACGGGCTTATCCCCTTTGCGTAGCCCCGCGCAACAGAAGCGGTCATCCACTGCATATAAGTGAACAGGATATTTATCACAAGCATAATAGACAGTAGCCAGACATCGACCACCACAAACGCTTCTTCCCTTAACTGCTCCGGCAACTGTAAAACCTTCTTCTTGCCAGGGAAATTGACGAGACGCGGGAATCGCCGCATAAGCCGGGATGAGGCAAAAATAACCACATTCAAGAAGACAACAAGCCCCAGCAACATAAACCACCAGGTTTGGACATTCTTTGAATACGCATCGGGTGTGCCATCAGCGCCAAAATGCGTTGGTATCTGCTCCGGGAGATTGTGGAGGCTGACCAGTGTAAAAACTATTAGAAATGCAATAACAGCAAGGTTCAATCGAAGAAGGGTAGTTTTATAATTTTGCATACCCCTCAAAGATAAGAGGTATAAAAGAGAAGTCAACCCGAAATCGTTCGTAGAAGGAAACGGGCAAACGGCAAAAATGAATAAATGTTTGGCAGGCGTGATTTTTTCGGTATATTTACGAGATAAAAAGAGTAATGATTTTTAAGGTTCAGATGTGAAGGAGCTAGGCGAAACCAGATGATACCTAAATGAGCTATATGCAGCAATGTTAAAATTAGGAGAAAGGTGATGGTCGGGAATCATGAGGATTCTCCATACTTTGTCTTCCCAGATCCAGTAACAGGGACTGAAATGTTAAGTGGGGCAGCATTCTTATATTTTCAACAGCCACTTCTACTTACTATCCCACCGGTTGTGGTCACAAAAGACTCTTATGCATTATTACCTCTAATAAAAAAGCGCAAACCAGAATGGGGTGCTGCATTTTTATATTTGCATCAATGTTGGCGTCAGCAGCACGATGGGGCAAGGAAGATACTTGACACTATTGCTCCCTTGAAAGGAAAATCGTTCAAGACTATATGGCTCGTCTATCCTGCAAATTCGGACGCTTTGGAACGTTCTGGCATTTTGGCTACCTCTGGTGGACTTTCTCTTGACCTCATGGCAAATATGGTTAACCCCCTTACTGCTTCTGGAGAGCTCATTCGACACATTATGCTGGAGGCCTTCCTCGAGTTAAATGGAGACGTTGAAGCTCTCTTTAAATACTGCGGCGAACTTTTCATTCGAGAGCCTCTTCCACACCTACTCGTTAAAGGCTATTTCCTCAGGATGCCCATGCTGACCCAAAATCCAGGCATGCCCGTGCTTCTCACAAATGAAAACCTTACAGAATTCCTTAGTACTCTGCCGATAGAAGCTGTTGTTGAGACTGCTGAAGAGATTGATAATGACGTCATTGCGTGGGAGCTATTCCGGCAAATACTTTCTCCTCACCTTGATCCTTTGAATGCCAAACGTGCTGAGTTAATTGCAGAACTCCTTGAGTCTCGCACAGAGGAGATTGAACGCCTGCGACTAAAATGTCTTGCTTTAGCGGACGAAGTAAAACAACCCGGTATGCTCGAAAAACTTCCCAGCCAAATTGAGAAATTCATCAAAACAAGATTGGAGAGGGAAATTGCTGAACTCCTGCAGATTGATCAACGAGCACTTGAGAAGTTCTTTAACGCTCTATTTGCTGATGAAAAGACTTGGTTAGCCATACTTACATTTATTACTGGCATTACTGCAAACCAGATTCATCTTACAACAGGTGCAGCGATTGCGACATTATCCTCGATTGGTGCAAAAGCATTCAAGACGGCAGCTGATCGGCGTCAAAAGCTTAAGCAAAGTGATTATACTCTCGTTTACACAATTCGCAGGAAAGCGTAGTTAATGTGATGATAACAATCTGGCTTCGTCCAACAGCGGGTATATGGCCACGCTTCGCTCCGTCCAAATTCCACCTTCGGGGAACTTCAGATATGCTCGGCAGTTATACGAAATAGAATGAACGCTGTGCAAAATGCAGAGACTCGCGTGGTCGAGCTAACCACTTGACTTTTCACTCAATTGTTGTAAATTCTACCCTGTGAACAGATTTCAGCACCTATCCAGGATTGCGTACCACTATATAAAGAAATCGGTTATTCTCCCCTATCCGCCATATTTATATACTATCGAGCCGACAAATATCTGCAACTTCGCCTGCTCATTCTGCCCACAGTCCGACCCGAAGCACAAATTCGAGAGAGAGCAGGGATACCTCTCCGTCGAGAATTACAAACTATTCCTGAAGAAAAGAAATGCGTTATCTCCGGGCAATAGGAATTCTTCTTTGACACTCGACGGCGAGCCGCTCCTGAACCCGAATTTTGTCGAGCTTGTCGCCATCACAAACGAGTTCGGACTTACCCCCCGATTCTCCTCAAACGCAAGATTACTCTACCCCAATATAACCGATGAGCTTGCAAAGGCGGGCGGATTCTCCATATCGGTCGATTTTGCATCGGAGGAAGAGATATTCGAGCGGATTCGAGGAAGAAAGGGCGACTTTGAGCGAAAACCTGAAATACCTCGTCGAAGTGGCAAGAAAAAACCCAAAGGTCAAGGTCGAAATAGTCGACATCTCAACATTCGCAGGCACAGAAGAGAAATCCTCCCTACGGAAGATACGCTCACTCTTTCCAGAACATCTTACGCGGAATATAAAATTTTATACACGAGAGTTCCACAATTTCACAGGACATCTCAAATTCGAGAAAGGGAAAAGATACCGTCTCTGCCCATACCCCTGGACAATGCTTGCTGTCACCTGGGATGGCAACGCCGTTGCATGCTGCCGAGATACATCGGCAAGAACTATACTGGGAAATGTCTTCGAGGATGAGATTATGAACATATGGAACGGTGAAAGATACCAACAAATGAGACTCGCTCTCATCGAACAAAGGACACAAGATGTCGCCGCCTGCCGAAGCTGCGACCTGCCCTACTCACCCGATAACAAGCGCTGGAACCCGATGTATATCATAAAATCAATCCTATCGAGATAATAAGCTGCAATTGACTTGAAAGAAACAACCCTTAAAAACCCCATTATGAAATAAATATAAATAAAAAGGTTGACTTGTCGATCTTTCATCTTAATATATCTTGAGAATAGATATAGTGGGTCAAAATAAAAGGAGAACATTTATGACACAGCTCAAGATTATCGTTGAAAAACATCCTGATGGATACATAGCATATCCATTGGGACTTAAAGGAGTTGTAGTTGGACAAGGAGATACTTACGAAGAGGTTCTCTCCGATGTGAAATCGGCAATCCGTTTTCATATTAAAACATTTGGAAAGGAAGTATTAGAGGTAGAGCCACAAATTATCGAGGCTTTCGTTGCTGAAGCAGGAGTGGAAATCTGATGACCAGGTTCCCTGTCGATGCGCCCAAGCGAAAAGTAGTAAGAACACTAGAGATTCTGGGGTTTCGAATTGTAAGGGAAAAAGAGCACATTTCTATGGTGCGTGAAAACCCTGATGGAAGTAAAACAGCTTTGACTATGCCGAATCATCCTAAGATAAAAGCCTCTACATTAAGGACAATTTGCACCCAATCAGGAATTACAAGAGATGAGTTTTTGGAGATTTATAGAAAGGCATAGACCTGGCAACTGTAGATAACATAGTATCCGTGCTTCGCAAGACTTCACAAACACCGAAAACGATAGACACAATACTATCAGGAGGCAAAGATGAAAGGCTACATTTACTTTCCGGGTTTGTTCTTGCTTGTTTTCGGTCTTCTCTGGAGTCCGGCATTCTCACAGGATGTAACCTACACCATTCCCGGGCTTTACGATGCACTGCCCGAGCTTGCTGATGGAGATACTGTCTCTGTTATAGGGTATTACACTACACCAGAGGAGCAGTTGCTCTTCGATTTTTACGACGATTATCTCTCCACCGAATATCCTCCACCCTTTTCGGTGATTTTCGTGCTCGACCCTCCGCCACCCGATAGTGCCTGGTATGGAGGCGGCATCATCGTGAGAGGCATCCTCAGCAGGCGAACGGACCCCGACCCAATCTATCCTGATGACACACTCGAGATACTTATTGAGCCGCTGGATTACGAGATAATGTTCCCGTCTATGTTCCCCGATACAGGCGGTAGCAAAGGAGAAGCACCCCGGAAGGATAGAGAAGAAGATGGCAAAGGGTTGCTCGATGAAGAGTGTGACCCCTGCAAGTTTGCTGTTGCAATTGTGGCAAAGAATTCCGGCAGAGGGAGAAGAGAAGCTTTTGAAAACGATATCAAGAACTTCTACGAATACAAGGACTCAGCAGGATATTGTAAGGAAAATGTATTTGTTCTCTACGACGATGGTACTCGTAACCCTGACCCAGCAAACATTCCCGATTCGATGGTGCAGGCTGCTACGATGTCGAATATAAGGGCAGTTCACGATTCTATTGCGGCAAGAATCGCCCGGGATTGCGGGGATACAACCGCAACTTTTCAGAAGTTTGTGGGAAACCACGGCAGTCCAGGTGGTGTCATCCGTTTGCGCGACGGCGACACGCTTACCTCAGATTCACTGAAAGAGATGCAGCAGGCAATCATCGACTCCTGTTGCGATGAGATATACGATGAGTTCAACCAATGTTATGGTGGCAGCACAGCTGTCGGCGTCTCGGGTCTCGACCCAAAGGGCAAAGCGAGGATTCATATCAGTTCATCCTCGGGCACAACTGACCGTTCATGGTCACCAACCAGCGGAGATGAATGGCTCAAGGAGAAACTCGCTCTACTGATGGCTGATTCCTCGTATGAAGGGGCTGTCAGGGGAGCAAAGCAAAACTATGAGAATTATCTAAGGAGAAGAATCAGGCAGATTGAAGAAAATATAGACTCGGTTAGAGCCTGGCTCGAGCGCCATCCACCCGGAACGGTCGATTCGGTCAGGCGGGAGAAATGGGTCAGAGATACCGTAAAATGGCGGGACTCCGTAAATAGGAGAAGAAATGCCATCGGCAAAGGAATATGTAAAACAATCATTCCTACCACAGGCTTCTGCGATTCCGTACGAATATATGTCCCGCCCGGCGGGCAGGTAGAGATAAAGTTTGAGGGTAATTCCTCAAGCTGTGGGAATGTCACTGTCTATGAGGTCAACAGTGATGGCTCACACAGGGAAGTCGGTAGCTGGAACTGGAATATACCCGGCTCCATTGGCTATACCGAGGGGAATAATGTCCGGTATCTAAACGCCGATAGCTCATCCACAGGACATTTCATAATACACAATGAGGACAGCACATTCACTATGAGAGTTACCCAGTGTTATACTCAGGAGCACCCACAATCACGGCTGATAAATTACGATTTCGTTGGACCTTCTTACGGTTTCAACGATGGCAATGGAGAGGAATTCGGGGAGATACTCGAATCTCCCTGGACTGTCTTTCACGACACACTTGGCATCGAGCTGACCGAACTCCCAAGATTTATGGGAGAAGGTATAGGAGTCACAGACCTCAATGTCGGCTTCTACTATGAGCCAAACCTATCCTGGGAGGATATTTACCTTAACCTCGATATCGCTGAGGTTATAAACCCCGGTGAACTGTATATAGCGATGGAGGGTGCAGAATTCCCCTGGCACTATTTAGACATCTACGAGCCGGGAGTTTATCAGGTTCATCTCGGTGCCTATATGATGTGGGAAATGGAGGAAAGCCCGGAGATGCTCGATGTCGGTTCAATATACTTCTCCACCTCTGGCTCTCCCCTGGCGTTTGAGTTCGATGCCTGGGGAATAAGGAGCAGTTTCAACTGGTATGAGGTCGGTGTGGATGAACCGACAAGAAAAATCCCCGACAGGTTCAAGCTCTTCGCCAACTTCCCGAACCCATTCAACTCAAGCACCAATATCTCGTTCGCTCTCCCTGATGAGTCGAAGGTTACGCTCGATGTGTTCAACATACTCGGCGAGAAAATCGAAACAGTTGTCGAGAACGAGAAATTCCCTGCCGGTTATCATCTTGTCAAATTTAATGCAGATAATCTGCCAAGCGGCGTATATCTGTATGAGATAAAGACCGATTTTGGCACGGAAAAGAGGAAGATGCTTCTGTTGAAGTAGTCTCATACGAAAATCTTTTACGGGGATGTCTGCGGGAAACTGTGGGCATCCCTTTATCTCTTCCCGAAAACAAAAACCTCTTGCAAACAGCCAAAAAATGTGTATCTAATCTACCCAACTATGAAAACATATCTCGAATGCATACCCTGTTTTGTTCGTCAGGCAACCGAAGCAGTCCAGCTCGCCACATCCTGCGAGGAAAAGCAGGTAAGATTCATCCAGAAGCTGCTCGAGGAAATATCCCAATTCGACCTTTCGCTTTCCCCTCCATACATCGGGCAGAAGGTTCACCGACTTATAAAGGAAATAACAGGAAATCCCGACCCATATCAAAAGATAAAGGAGATGACAAACAGGGCGGCTCTGTCTCTTTTGCCTCGTCTGAGGCAGAGAATAAAAGAAATAGGAAAGGAGTAACATAACCCATTATACCTAAAGCCAAGTTTTTTCGCCAGTTGCGTTGCAGAACATCAAAATCAACTTCCAAACCTGCCAGAAAAAGGCCCAGCGAGAACTGTTGTTGAACTACTCCGACAAGCAGTTCTACGCTCTGCCGCTGAACGATGAGCGTGGATGCAAAGGCTATTGGGGCCAGGGCTGTTCAGTTCTA
>NATO01000013.1 GCA_002085385.1 candidate division Zixibacteria bacterium 4484_93 | reverse complement strand
TATGATGATGGTGGAACAGACTACTATTATTACCCGATGCCTTCCGGTTCGATTGAGGAAACGAGATTCTTCGTCTGGTTCCCCTGCACGCTTAAGGTGATTGGATTCGCATTCTATGATAGTGTTGGAGTATACGATGATGTCGAGGTGCACATCTGGGCGGATGATGGATACGGAATGCCCGATACATCCGTTAATCTGGTGACGCCTCTTGTGGTTGAGCCTGAGCATTTTGACCCGTACTACGGTGTCCAGTGGACAGTCGTCGACCTGTCCGATTCGGGAATTGTTTTCCCCGCAGGCAGCGAGTTTCATGTCGGGGTTAGAAAGCTGGGAGACCATCCCAGTATGCTTTCCGATTCGGCTGCCTCATACACTCCGCCGAGGAGCCATGCCTTTAATTCAGAGCTGGGGAACTGGATAGAAACGAACGACTACCTGAACCATATCATCGTTACATACACCGAGCCCTTTACGAGAACTGCAGTTCTTCACCCCGGAAAGCCTGCCAGAGGTTTTGAGGAGCCTCATATATTTGCCAATACAGGCAGAATCTCATCCCCTGTTCCGCGAATCAGGGACATAAGCGATATCCTTGCTGCCGACAATATCCTCGGATACAACATCTATCGAAGCACCACCCCACACACAGGATACAGTCCAATTGCGACGGTCGATACAAACTCCTACATCGACAGCACCGTTTCAAACGGGACGAGATACTATTATGTTGCAACGGCAATCTATCCGCACGGAGAAAGCGACTACTCGAATGAGGCATCTGCTTTGCCGAGGGAAGCGCTTGGAGATGCAGCAGTTCTTGTTGTCGATGATGACGGGAGCGTTATCGTTCCGACATACGATGACCTTGCGGAGTACTATACCGAGCCGCTTGATAGCCTCGGAATCCCTTATAATGTCTACGAGGTAACGGAACTTGGTGGGAACGGTCCCGACGCTGAGACGATGGCAGAGTATCAGGCGGTCATATGGCTCACAGGAAGATGCTATTCCGATACTATGACCCTGACGGATGATGATGAGGCTGCTCTCTCTGAATATCTGGATGGCGGTGGAAAGCTTTTCCTATCCGCGCAGGACTACCTGTGGGATAGATATTACGATGCCACAAGCTTTGCACCGGGAGATTTTCCGTATGACTATCTCGGTGTTAGTGCGGTTACCCAGGATTTCTGGACGATATACGGCGACACATCGGCAACGGTCGTTGGTATGTCCAGCTCGCTTGCCGATGGTCTGTCGTTCGGGTTCAGGAACCCGTTCGATGAATGGGCTCTTTACCCTGATAATATCCTCGTGAGGGATGGTGCAGATTATCTCTTCCAGATAACCGGAGGTGTATCGGATGGTTATCCTGCTGTGGAGTATAGTTTCGGTCGCTCGAAGACGGTCTTCACGACGCTCGAGTTCTCCGGGCTTGCCGAGAGGGGAGGCGATAACACGAGGCTCGAGCTTATGCGGAGAATACTGTTCGACTACTTCGGTGTGTATCTTGGCGAAGAGAGAGAGGTAATATACAATCCAGTTGCTGGCTGGAACCAGTTCTCGCTCCCGCTGGATGTGGATGATTACTCCGCTGATTCTGTCTTCCCGGGGAATGACTACTGCTTCTGGTATAACCCCGATTCGGCGGAATATGAGGCGGTGGATGAGATTGAGGCTGGCAAGTCATATTTTGTGTGGTTCGCAGGGGATACGAGTTTCACCATATCCGGACGCCCTCTTATGAGCTTTACTATTCATCTGAGGGTCGGCTGGAATATGACAGGGAGTATCTGGTCGGAGGGTGGCGTCCCGTATGCAAACGCCTCTACTGACCCGGAGGGGCTTATACTTCTGGATGCTTATCAGTTCGATGCATCGAGACGAGTGTATATCCCCTCAGATGTGATAGCTCCGGGGCTCGGATACTGGAGTCTCGTCACAGGAAATTGCAACTACACCCTTACCGGAGGCGAAGGGAAAAGAAAAACAGAAAAGAAAGCTGAACCCATCGCAAACTTTACCCTGCCTGGATATGGGAGTGTATCTATTGTCTCATCAGAGAAAGGGGTTTCTATTCCATCTCTTCCCGTGCTGCCCGGGGTGGAGAAGGAGCTGTATTTCGACTCTCCCGGGGGAAGGCTGATGATGTTGGCAACAAAGCCTGCATCGGGTGACCAGTGGGAGCTTGTTGCAAAGGGAGATGGTAGCCTAAAATACTCAATTGCACCCGGCTATCTGTTTGAATGCGATATGTATGGCGAGAAGATGCTTCTTAGCTCATACGGCAGCATCGATGTAAAAGGGGAAACCGTTCTTAAACTCACCCTTGCCAGTGTGAAGCCGAAGGATTTCGTTCTGCTGGGCAATTTCCCTAACCCGTTCAACCCGGAGACCAGGCTCTGCTTCCTTCTACCCGAGGAGCGAGAGGTTACGCTTTCTGTCTATAACCTGACAGGGAATTGTGTCTTTGAGAAGGGGTATGAAAAGATGTCGGCAGGGACGCATTCTATTGTCTGGGATGGTGAAAAGTTCCCGTCGGGTGTATATCTGTTCAGGCTCCGCGCAGGAAATGAAGAGAAGTTCGGCAGGATGATGCTTGTAAAATAAAGGAAAACAATGAGAAGACTGTTTTTAGCTGTTGTAGCTGTGTTTCTTTTGTGTGGCATTCTCGAGGGCAGAGCGAATAAATATTGGATATTCTTCTCCGACAAGGGGGAAATAGATATAAACTCTACTCTGGCTCATCTTGAGGCGAACCTGACGCCGTATGCCCGTGCCCGCAGGGAGAAGCTGTTCTCCGATAGAGAGTTCCTTGTCGATTTTCAAGATATCCCCGTCAATGAGGATTATATTAAATCGCTTCAATCGCTGGGTGTTGTGCCTGTTCACAGGAGCAGATGGCTTAACGCTGTCTCTGCTCATCTCCCCGATACGCTCTTGAAGGATATTCAAGCGTTCGAGTTTGTCGATTCGATTAAGAGAATTATTCCTTTGCCAGCAGATAACGGGAAACCGGCAGTTGCACCGCTGTTCTCCCCGCGGGATACATTGCCCTATGACTATGGTCCGTCTTTTCACCAGTATCAAATGGTTGAGGTTCCATTTGCCCACGAGCTCGGGCTGACCGGTGATGGTGTTTTAGTTTGCATTATGGATACAGGTTTCAGGACGACGCATCGGGCGTTTGCCGATATGGATATTGTTGCCACATACGATTTCATAAATGATGATGAGATGGTTGACCTTGAGCCAGGTGATATACCGAGCCAGATATACCATGGGACATCCACTCTCTCCGTTGTTGGTGGGAGATACGATGGTCAGATTGTTGCTCCAGCGTTTAGGGCAGGGTATCTTCTTGCCAAGACAGAGGATTTATCTATGGAGATGCCCGTTGAGATGGACCACTGGGTCGCTGCAATGGAATGGGCGGACAGCATAGGGGCGGATGTCATAACAACCTCACTTGGATATAGCCGCTTTGATGACGGAACAGGATACACATACGAGGATATGGATGGAAACACAACGGTTATAACGATTGCCGCCGACAGGGCAGCAGAGCTGGGGATACTGGTATTCACATCGGCAGGGAACTCGGGACCGTCTCCGGGAACGCTCACTGCACCTGCCGATGCCGACAGTGCTGTTGCTGTTGGAGCACTCGAACCGGATGGAGAGCCTGCGGGGTTCAGCTCGCGTGGTCCAACATACGATGGAAGGATAAAGCCCGATATATCCACTCAGGGGATTGCCGTTGCCTGTGCGAACTCGGAGGATGATTCCTCCTTTGGTGCGTTTGGTGGGACATCGGCTGCCTGCCCGATTGCAGCGGGTCTCGGAGCGGTTCTGCTCGAAGCTCACCCCGACTGGACACCTATAATGGCTATCGACTCTGTGAAGCATTATGCAAGCAAATCGGCTACACCCGACAACGATGTCGGATGGGGGATACCAAACCTGCTTCTGACTCTCACCGGAGGGATAGATTCGATTACTATTCCACTCTCCCTTGTCCGTGGATGGAGTATGATTTCATTCCCAATTATCTTTGAGGAGGATATAAGAGATGTTCTCCCGATTATAGGGTATGCGTATAGCTTCGACCCTGAGAGATATGTCTACGAGAGAGACAGTATCGCAACCCCCGGTGTTGGATATTTTGTTCTATCAGATGTCGATACAACTGTCTACATCACAGGGGTGCCCGTTCCCATTTACGCAAGGCAGCTTCATATCGGCTGGAACCTTGTTGGGTCGATATGCCGGGATTTTGCTTACCCATCGGTGGATAGCCGGCCGGATGGTGCGCTGTATGGTGACGCTTATCTATTTAATACAGAGAGTCGTAGATACGAAGAGACAGAGACGGTTGAACCGGGTAAGGGATACTGGATACTTTCACTTGAACCGTCAAAGATATGGGTAGGGAGGTAGATATGAGAAAGGTTCTTGTTCTTATGGCGTCTGTGGCTCTCATTTGTGCTGGATGCTCTGGTAATTCCCCAAAGGCGGAACTGTCGAATACAGAGTGGGATTTCGGAGAACTACTTTTGAAACAGAAACTATCCACAGATATTGTCATAAGAAATGTTGGACGCTCTCCGCTTGACATCGAGGGGATAAGGAGCACCTGTGATTGCGTTCTTGTCGGTGAATATCCCGGGCAGATTGCTCCCGGGGATTCTGCGATACTTACGATAACATACATTGCCGATGCCGTAGGAGAGCAGAAGAAAACGGTCTATATCGAGACAAACGATAAGGAAAACTCACTTCTTTCATTCAAGATTAAGGGTATGGTCTCGGAGGTGCCGGAGATACGGGATAGCAGTTTTGTCGTGCTGCCGTTCGAGTTCCCTGATAATATGAGAGCAGGACTATCTGTTGCGAACAGTATCGAAGAGATGCTTGTGGATAAAGGGTTTCATCCTGAGAGTGGGACACCGCTTGTTGAGAGGATAAAATCTGACCCTGGTTATCTGAAACAGGGGACAGACGAACTGGTGAAGAAGTATGCAGCCATTCTGGGACTGAACTTCGTGCTGTTTGGAGATATAAGAAGCAACCCAACGGGATACATTATGAGGCTTTTCTTAATTGATACACGCTTTGACTATTATATTCCGAAGCAGATATTTGTTTCTGATACTGCTGCTCTTATTTCACTTGCTCGAGACACAACTGCCTTTGTTATGGACAATCTGGGTAGCATCGAATCGAAGATATACCGGGAGAATATTCAGGCTAAATGGCTCAAGAACCGTATGAAGATGATGAATAAGCCTGCTCCACCGATTGAATTGCCGTATCTCACCGGTGGAAAGGGGAAATTTCGTCTCGCCGACTATAAGGGTAAGGTTGTCCTTATGCACTTCTTCAGCGAGGAGTGCGAGCATTGCGAGGAGGAGATAGAGTGGTTGTCGAAGCTGGATAGTCTTAATACCAATGACAATCTTGTCATCGTTGCTGTCTCCATCGATGCGGATGACCCCGATGGGGTGAAGGAATACGCAGAAGAGAAAGGGATAACCTATCCTGTGCTGCTTCTACCGTTCGACCTACCGCCTGCTCAGGATGCTATTATGGAGGATTTCTTCTCCGGAATGACGCCGCAGATATTTGTCATAGACAAGAATGGGCTGGTTCGGGAGGATATCGTCGGCTTCAACAAGAAGCTTACATCGAAGCTGGAGAATTTGCTCAAAACAGTTTCATTGGAGGGATAAAATGATACTTCTTTTATTTTTGTTGCTCATTATCGTTGTAGTCATCGTGTGGGGGATTGCTGTCTACAACAAGATAATCGTTCTGAAGAACACAATCAAGCAAGCCTGGGGAGATATCGATGTTCAGTTGAAGCGGAGGTATGACCTCATACCGAACCTTGTCGAGACGGTGAAGGGTTACGCGAAGCACGAGAGGGAGACATTCGAGAAGGTTACGGAGGCTCGGAGGATGGCGATATCTGCAAAGACTCCCCGTGAGCAGGCACAGGCAGAGAATATGCTTACAGGGGCGTTGAAATCGCTTTTTGCCGTGGCAGAGGCATATCCCGAGCTCAAGGCTAATCAAAACTTCCTCTCTCTGCAGTCGAGCCTGAACGAGATAGAGAGCGCCATTCAGAATGCTCGCAGATACTACAACGCCGTTGTCAGGGATTATAATGTCTCGATACAGAAGTTCCCCAATAATATCATTGCTGGTGCGTTCAACTTCAGCGGGGAAGAGGTGTTCGAGCTCGAGGTTGCTGAAGAGCGAAGGGCACCCGAGGTGAAGTTCTGATTATTTTCCTTGAGAATGGAGAGAGATTGGTTTATATTAAGTCTGCTTTGGAAAAAAAATAAGGAGGTAATGTGGCGAAGGTAGTATTGTCGGGTAATGAGGCGGTTGCCCGTGGTGCTTACGAGGCGGGAGTGCATATTGCCACTGCCTATCCGGGGACACCGAGCACAGAGATACTCGAGAATATCGGGAGGCATTATCCGGAGGTTTATGCAGAATGGGCACCGAACGAGAAGGTTGCTGTCGAGGTGGCGATGGGGGCGTCGTTTGGTGGAGCGAGGTCGCTTGCCGCTATGAAGCATGTCGGTGTGAATGTTGCAGCTGACCCGATGTTCAGTTTCGCTTACACAGGCATCAATGGTGGTTTTATTCTCGTCTCTGCTGATGACCCAAGTATGCACTCATCCCAGAACGAGCAGGACAACAGGCAGTATGGGAAATTCGCTAAGCTCCCTGTGCTTGAGCCGTCCGACTCACAGGAGGTAAAAGAGTTTGTTATACTTGGATACCAGATTTCAGAAAGGTTTAATACGCCGGTCATAATCAGACTAACAACAAGGGTAAGCCACTCAAAAAGTGTTGTCGAGCTGGGCGAGAGAAAAGAGGTGCCAATCAAGCCGTATGTGAAAGACCCAGCGAAGTATATCGTTATGCCGCACCATGCGAGGCTGCTACATAGGGAATTGGAGGAGAGGCTTAAGAAACTCAAAGCCTTTTCTGAGGCAACAGAGGTGAATAGGATTGAATGGGGCAACCGAGAAATCGGGATTGTGACCGACTCAATCTCATACCAATATGCGAAGGAGGTTTTCCCGGATGCGACCGTTCTGAAGCTCGGAATGGTCTTCCCGTTTCCTGACAAGAAGGTTCGTGAGCTTGCTGCTGCGGTCGAGAAGATTTATGTCGTGGAGGAGAATGAACCGTTTATTGAAGAGCATATAAGGATGCTTGGTATTCCCTGTATTGGCAAAGACAAGGTGCCTATTCTCTATGAGTTGAACCAGAAGCGTGTTAGAGAGGCTTTCTTTGGCAAATCGAAAAGAGAAGAGATAGACATTTCTGATCTTCCACCTCGTCCACCTGCACTCTGCCCCGGTTGCCCGCACCGCTCGGTCTACTACGCAGCGCACAAGCTGAAACTGACTGTCACAGGCGATATCGGCTGCTATACCCTTGGCACTATGCCGCCACTCGATGCAATGGATACCTGTATATGTATGGGAGCGTCCATCGGGAACGCGTTCGGGCTCGAACTTGCACAGGGGAAAAATTTCTCGAAGAAGATGATAGCGACAATCGGCGATTCAACATTCATTCACTCGGGAATGACAGGATTAGCCGAGGTGGCATACAACAAGGGTATAACAACCGTTGTCATACTCGACAACGGAGTAACGGCTATGACGGGTGGACAGCAGCACCCTGCTACTGGCAAGACGCTCCGGGGTGAGACGACAAGGAAACTGGATTTTGTTGCTCTGGCAAAGGCTATGGGTATAGAAAAGGTTTATGAGACGGACGCCTATAACCTAAAGGAGGTGAAAGAGAGGTTGAAGGAGGCAACAACTGCCGATGAGCCGGTTGTCATCGTGAACAAAGGAAAATGCATCCTCGAGCGGCGTGGCGAGAAATTTGTTCCGTTCGCCGTTGATGCGGAGAAGTGTATCGGCTGCAAGATATGTCTTGGGCTGGGCTGTCCTGCAATATCGTTCGATAAGGAGAAAAATAAGGCTCAAATTGACCCTATTCTCTGTGTTGGGACCGCCTGCACTTTATGCTCGCAGGTCTGCCCTACCGAGGCAATTGGGGAAATGGAGGGTAAGTAGTATGATGGATAGACCAACAGGAATACTCGCTGTCGGTGTCGGTGGGCAGGGGATAATCCTTGCCACGGAGATACTCTCCGAGCTTGCTCTTTCCGCCGGGTTCGATGTGAAAAAGAGCGAGGTTCATGGGATGAGCCAGCGAGGTGGAGCGGTTCTTGCTGCTGTGAGGTTCGGTGAGAAGGTGTATTCTCCACTTATAACGGAAGGCGAGGCGGACTATCTGCTCGCTTTCGAGAAGCTGGAGGCTTTGCGCAATATCAACTATCTCACACCGGATGGAGTCCTTATTGCCAACAACAGGGAGATATATCCTGCTCCTGTGGCGGCTGGGCTGATGGATTATCCATCGGATATCGAGGAGAGACTGAGAAAATGTGCCAAGAATCTTGTTCTTCTCGACGCAATGGAGCTCGCCTTCAAGGCAGGACATCCGAGAACACTCAATGTTGTCCTGCTCGGTGTTCTCTCAACATTCCTTAAAATTCCGGTTGAGCTCTGGGAAAAGACCATTCGTAGAAGGGTTCCAGGGAAGGCAATAGATGCCAATATGAGAGCATTTCATCTCGGTAGAGAGCAAAGGAGGGAGGAATGAAGTTCTTCATCGATACGGCGAATATCGAGCAGATAAGGGAAGCAAATTCCTGGGGAGTGCTGGATGGTGTCACCACAAATCCATCGCTTGCTGCAAGGGAAGAGGGTTCATACAAAAAGATTCTGGAGGAGATTGCCGACATAGTCGATGGTTCAATAAGCGCCGAGGTAATAGCCCAGGACTACGATGGAATGATGAAGGAGGCTCATGAACTCATCGAGATAAGCGACAGGATAGCGGTGAAGATACCTCTCACGAAAGTGGGACTGAAGGCAATTAAATCCCTGTCCGATGAGGGGGTCGATGTTAATACCACGCTCATCTTCAGCCCGATGCAGGCTCTCCTTGCTGCAAAGGCTGGAGCAAGCTTTGTCTCTCCGTTTGTCGGTAGGCTCGACGATATATCATCGATGGGGATGAAAGTCGTGCAGGATATAAGAACAATCTTTGATAATTACGGCTTTGATACGGAGATAATCGTTGCCTCTATCCGCCATCCGATGCATGTATATGAAGCTGCGATGATTGGCGCTGACATAGCAACGATTCCATTTAATGTTCTGGAAAAGCTTTTCAACCATCCTCTGACCGACATCGGGATAGAGAGGTTTTTGTCCGACTGGAGGAGAGCTAACAAGCAATTTTGATAAGGAGAAATAATGTCAGAGCTGAGGCACGACCCAATTCAAAAGAGATGGGTTATAATAGCGACCGAGCGCTCACGCCGTCCCACCGATTTCAGGCATGAGGAACCACAGAAGCAGTTGTCTCATGTCGAGAGCTGTCCATTTTGCGAGGGGAATGAAGATAAGACCCCACCGGAGATATTTGCTATCAGGGAGCCGGGAAGCCGCAAAAATGGTCCAGGCTGGGAGCTTCGTGTCTTCCCGAACAAGTTTCCTGCTCTTCGTGTCGAGGGAGATATCGGGAGGAGAGGGCTCGGCATATACGATATGATGAACGGTGTTGGAGCGCATGAGGTAATAGTTGAAACTAAAAATCATTCCCTTCATATGGGTGATATGCCTGTTTCACATCTGAAGAAGGTAGTTTCGGTCTACAAGTCGAGGATACTCGACCTCGGCAGGGACACACGGCTCAGATATACCCTCGTCTTCAAGAACCACGGGGCTGTGGCAGGCGCTTCTCTTATGCATCCACATACTCAGCTCATAGCCACTTCTATAACCCCTCGAACAATCTCTCAGGAGCTCGATTCTGGCAAGGAGCATTTCCTCGCCAAGGAAAGATGCCTCTTCTGCGATATCATCAATCAGGAGCTGGCTTTAAAGGAGAGGATAATATACGAGACAAGAGAGTTTATTGTGCTCGCTCCGTTTGCCTCCCGCTTCCCGTTCGAGTGTGCTATCTATCCGAGAAGACATTCACACGACTACACCCTTATGAATGACGCAGAACTCTATGAGTTTGCACGCGTGCTGAAAGCAACATTGTATAAACTGAAGGTTGCCCTGAATGACCCGCCTTATAACTTTGTTATACACACTGCACCTTACACGACGCCCCGCCCGGGGAAAGAGCACTATTGGAAAACACTGCCTTACGACTATCACTGGCACATAGAGATTATACCGAGGCTTACCAGGGTAGCGGGGTTCGAGTGGGGGACTGGCTTCTATATAAATACCGCATCCCCGGAGATGGCGGCAGAGTTTCTGCAGAATGTGGAACTCCCGGAGGGCTTCTTCGATGAATAATGTTGATTTACTCGATATTTCTGATATATTGTTTTTAGCTCTGAACATCTCAAGTAGCAGGCAAAGGGTTGGGCTTATCCGTTCGAGATAAAGTTCCGTTACCGCCGAGGTTCTGGTATTTCCTCGTTGTGGCGGTTGTTATTGTTCTCCTTTATCCAAGGTGGGAGAAAGAAGAAGTTCTCTTCAAGGAGGGCGAGGTCTCACAGGAGGAGGTCATTGCCCCGTTTACATTCAAAATACTCAAAAGCAAGAGCGAGATTGAGAAGGAAAAAGCTTTAGTAAGGGAAAGCTCCCCGTTGGTGCTTCTCTTCTCCGATTCAGTTGTGTCCGCCCAGAATAGGAAGTTCTCTGACTTCTGGAAGAGAGTGGAGCAGCTGCGTGGCTCGAGGCTTCCTCTATCGGAAAAGGTGGACTCTCTTAAGACCGTGTGTGAGCTATCCAATAGAGCATGTGAGCTTATCCTTTCCACGAGGAAGACCGCCGATATAAAGGACGCCACGAGAAAGAGGATTCAGGAATTCTATCGGGATGGGCTGCTTGATGATGAGGTTCTCCTCCAAGCTGAGACGAAGGTTGCTACACTGAAGAAGGGTAAGAGGGAAACACTTATTCCTCTGGCGAACCTCGTATCGAGTAGTGAGGCTGCCCGGAGGATAAGAGAAGGCTTTTCATCGGAGTTTGAGGGGTATGCTGACAGGGGAGAAGCTGCATCAGAAATTGCTATCTTCTTTCTGAAGCCAAATCTCATCCCCGATGCCAAAGAGACACAGGATAGACTCAAGCTCGCCCTGAATAACATTAACCCTTACAAAGGGACAGTCCTCAAGGATGAGAAGATTGTCGGGAAACACGAGCGGATAACAAAAGATATTCAGGAGAAGTTGCTTTCGCTTGAGGCTGCCCGCCGGGGACAGAGAATTGCACCGGGAGCATTCAACATAGCCCTTCAGGTTATCCTTCGTTTCCTTATAGTTGTTGCGCTATTCTCGGTTCTATACTCCTATCTCTATTTTATAGACCGCGAGATGCTTATGAACAGGAGATACCTTCTGTTCTTTCTGGGGCTTATCCTTGCGGTGATGGGGATAAACCTTGTGGTGGGAATGTTCGACATATCGGGGTATCTCGTGCCTGTCTGTTTTGCAACTATCACCCTCACTGTGCTTTTCTCGCCCAGAACCGCTGTTCCGCTTGCGGTATTACTTCCACTGCTTGTTGGGTTCTACAACGACTTTCAGTTCCCCCTCACCTTCTCGCTTCTTATTGTCTCGCTTGCATCTGTATTTCTGTTTTTCAATCTCAAAGTGCGAGGCAGGATATATGTCCCTATCCTGATTTTGATTGTGTTGTCCTTGGTCTGTGTGTTCTCCCTCGGTGGATTGATGTATACGCCGGGGAAGAAGATTCTCGAAAGCAGTGGATTTCTCGTGCTTAATATCTTTTTCTCCTCCAGTTTTGCCACAGTCCTTTTAACCCCTCTTGAGCGACTCCTCGGCAGGACAACGCATTTCACGCTTGCAGACCTCAACTCCACCAACCATACCCTGCTTCAACAGCTCTCCGTGGAGGCACCTGGAACATTTCACCACAGTGTGCTTGTAGCGACACTTGCGGAGGCGGCTGCAGAAGAGATTGGTGCGGATAGGCTGCTTGCAAGGGTTGGTGCACTCTTCCATGATATCGGGAAAATCTATAGGCCACACTACTTCTATGAGAACAGTCGGGGAAGAGACAGACACCTCACTCTCACTCCCGGGCAGAGTGCTGCTGTTATCGTTTCTCATGTGAAGGATGGGGTCGAACTTGCGCATGCACATAGACTCCCGCTCCCGGTTATCGATATAATACAGGAGCACCATGGAACATCCGTGGTGGAATACTTTTACAGGAAATCGCTCTCTAGGGGGGGTAGCCCGGATAGCAGGAACGACTTCCGATACCCTGGACCCAAACCGAGGAGCAAAGAGGCTGCCATTGTTATGATATCGGACGCCTCGGAAGCCGCTGTCCGTTCGCTCGAAAACCCAACGGATGAGGAAATAGCCGAGCTTGTGCACTCGCTTATCTGGGACAGGCTAAAGGATGGACAATTTAGCGACTCGGGACTGACATTGACCGAGGTGGAGGCTGTGGAGAACAGGCTAATCCTTGTTCTGGAAGGGCTTCATCACTCGAGGAAAGATTATCGGGAGGATATCGAGTGAGCATCGAACTTTACGACGAATATATGAAGCTGGACCTTCCGATGGATGCTCTATACCGTTTCCTCAAGAAGGTTACAAGAGGAGAGAGATACGAATCCAATGTGCGAGTGGTATATATCGACTCCAGTAGAATGAGAGAGATGAATCACCTTTTTCTCGGCATCGACGAGGATACCGATGTCCTTTCCTTCCCTGTGTCGGGTGAGATGTTTATTGCGGATAATGTCCCGACAGAGGAGGAGGATTTCGATGAGGTCTATATCTCTGTGGATAAGGTCCTGGAAAATGCCCAGAAATATGAGACAGGTTTTATGTATGAAATCTTCCTCGTGACCCTGCACGGAATTCTGCACCTCGTCGGTTTCGATGACCAGACCGAGGAGGAAAGGGAATGTATGCGTCAGAGAGAAAATTTTTATATGGAAAAGTATAAAAATCTTTGGAATATATAACAAGGAGGTGCAGCCCTTTTCGGGAATTTATGGAACCCTTCACATCCCTTCTTTTCCTGCTTTTTGTTTTCCTCCTCGCAGCTGTTTCACTCTTTGAATCATCCTATTATCGTCTGCTTCAGGAGGAAACTCTCGATAGGGGGAAATTTTCTCCCTGGTTTCTCGACAGGATGAAAAAAACAAGAGAAACCAACATATTTCTCATTCTGACAAAGCTTTTGCTCCTGCTGGGAATATCTGTTACCTTCTTTTTGCTCGTTGGGAGTTTCTTTGCTCATTCAGCTGTGAACACCATTGTTGAACTCCTCATTCTCTGGGCA
>NATO01000113.1 GCA_002085385.1 candidate division Zixibacteria bacterium 4484_93 | reverse complement strand
GGTTTTCTTCTCCGCCGGCGCTTATGGGAAGTTCATTCTGAATCGGTTTGACAGGGCAAGTTTCCATAGATTTGATGAGGGTGACCCTATCTTCCGCTCCGGATATACAAGCTACGCCTTCTCGGCGGATTTGGGAGCGGAATTCTCTTGGAAAAATTTCGGGCTTGGGCTGTCTATCAGGGATGTGAACGAGCCAAACCTGTCATTTACTTCTCATCCATCAGGAAAACTTCCGATGGAGGTATCGGCTGGTATCTCCTATCGGTTTCGTGATGTGTTTTCCATTTTCACCTCTGCCTATCATACAAAAGCTCTTGATAAGCCAGTTTTCTCCACAGGATTGGAAGGATACCTTTCCGGTTTTGCTCTTCGGGCAGCGACGGATGTTGACAATCTCGGTTTTGGTGTCGGATATATATTCGAGCTTGGAGAATTTTCACGGCTCGGTGTGGATTATGCGGCTATCCTTCCTCTGACGAAGCTTTCGAAGGTTGGAGCAAGCAGCCATGAACTCTCCGTGCGACTTATTTTCCCTCCACCTCCTCCGAAACCTAAACAGTTCCCCGACCTGACCGTTCTCTCCGCATCGCTTGAGGAGAACAGGTTTGTCCTCGGGGACTCGACACGCTTGTCTTTTGTTGTTGCAAACATAGGCGACAAGAAAAGTGGTGGTTTTGAGGTTACATCTTTTCTTGTCTCTCCTGATACGGTGACCAGAGTTTTCTCAACGGAGCTCCCTTTGCTTTCCCCCGGAGAGAGAAAACAGGTATCATTTCTGCTTTCACCGGATGTTGAGGGTGAGCATCGGCTCATTATAAATGTTGACGATACGGGAGAACTCTTCCCCGAGATTTCCGGCAGTGTTACAGAGAGTAATGAGGAAAACAACTCCAGTTTCCTCAACTTTTCGGTTTTCAGGGAAACGACCGCCCGTCTTGAACCGCTTTATTCCACCCTTGAGCTTCTGGATGTCTCGGTTCTGGCGGATGAAGCTCCCGTTATCCCCGTTGTCTTCTTCGAGAAGGGAGATGCCGATGTTCCTGAGCGGTTTTTTGCCTCTTTGAAAACCGTCGCCGAGCGGATAAAACACAATCCCGATATCCGCCTCATTATCAAAGGTTATATCGACCCGGAAAGTGAACAGAATGTCCCCGACAAGATGATGCTTGCCAGTCTTCGTGCAGAGAATATAAGGTCAAAGCTTATCGAGTTTGGTGCGTCTCCCTCAAGGATTGCCGTAGCCCAGCTGGATGGGTACGATATAACGAAGCGGAGAATAGCCCCGAAGTTCGCCGTATCAGCGGAGAAAGATAGGCGCTGGATATGTGAGGAAAATCGTCGGGGAGAAATAGTATCCGAGTTTGTTAAATCTTTCCCTACAAGCGTTGTTATCGAGTCTCCTGGGGAGATAAGCAAGTTTTCAGAGCTATTTTCCACCTGGAAACCACTCCTTTCCTCTAATCTGGATGTGCAGGTTCTTGTCGGTGCTAACAAGGGAGCTTCACCATCGCTTACACTTGGTGCGGTTCCGATAGACACATACTTTGTAAATGTCGTCGATGATGCCGGGAATCTGGTCAAAGAGCTCGGTGGGGGTGAGGGAACTCCGCCTATGAGTTTCGTCTGGGACTGGACGAACCGTGAGGGTAGCATTGTCAATCCTGAGAGGCGATATTTTGTGAAGGTAGAATTGACCGATTCTCTCGGCTCTCATATTCAGGCTCTCTCGCCTCCTCTCGAGGTGAAAACCCGTGCTGTAACTGAAAAGAGAGAATCCTGGATTATAATCCAGTTTGTTTTCGATGAGGTTTCCTCCGTATCATATTTCTTTGATAGCCGCCTTGAACAGTTTGTACAGAGGCTTGTGGAGCTTGCAAACTCAGGGAAACCACTTGTCGTTCGTGTAACCGGGCACACAGATAAGATTGGCAGTCCAAAACACAACAGGAGGCTCTCCGCTCAGCGAGCAGAGCGAAAATATGAGGAGTTTTCTTACCATCTTATGCACAGGCTTGGCATCTCGAGAAAGAGCGAACTCGATCGCTGGCTTGCCGACCACAATGTTAAAATCGAGGTTCGTGGTGTCTCGAGCGACGACCCGCTGACTGTCAGAGTGACAAAGGACGGCAGAGTAGAGGAATCTCTTCTTGGAGATGATAATCTCCCCGAGGGGCGCTCGATGAACAGGCGTGTGACCATTGAATTTATCACAGGAGAATAATGAAGGAGCCCGTTGTTACAGAGAGGCTTGCCCGCGAGCACGGTTTGTCTGCTGAGGAGTTCGAGAAGATAAAATCTATTCTTGGCAGGACACCGACTTACACGGAGCTTGGGATATTCTCCGTTATGTGGTCGGAGCACTGCGGATATAAAAACTCGATACTCCTCATCAAGACGCTTCCGAGGGCAGGGGAGTCTCTGCTTGCCGAGCCAGGGAAGGAAAATGCCGGTGTCGTCGATTTCTCCGATGAGTATGCGATTGTGTTCAAGATAGAGAGCCACAACCATCCCTCTGCTGTCGAGCCGTTTCAGGGAGCGGCGACCGGTGTCGGCGGGATATTGAGGGATATCTTTGCTATGGGTGCCAGACCTATCGCCTGCCTTGATTCGTTGAGGTTTGGTCCGCTTTCGGACGAACATACAAGATACCTCTTCCGTGGGGTTGTTGAAGGAATTGGCTTCTATGGCAACTGCTTCGGTGTTCCAACCGTTGGCGGAGAGGTCTATTTTGACGAGGCGTACGGGGATAATCCCTTGGTGAATGCGATGGCGGTTGGTCTTGTAAGAAAGGATAAGCTCGCCAGTTCCGTTGCAGCAGGGGTCGGGAATCTTGCCCTGTATGTTGGTGCGGCAACTGGTAGAGACGGCATCCACGGTGCCACATTTGCCTCCGAGGAACTCTCCGAGGAATCGGAGAAGAGAAGACCTTCCGTCCAGATAGGCGACCCGTTTATGGAGAAACTGCTTGTTGAGGCGACGCTCGAGATGATAGAAAAAGGGCTTGTGGTGAGCGTCCAGGATATGGGAGCAGCCGGTCTCACATCCTCCTCTGTGGAGATGGCAGCAAAAGGAGAACTCGGTATGGAGCTGGAACTATCTCTTGTCCCGCAGAGAGAGGAGGGGATGACTCCGTATGAGATAATGCTCTCCGAGTCGCAGGAGAGGATGTTATTTGTTGTTGAAGAAGAAAAGTTTGATGAGGTAAAAGAGATTCTCGAACGCTGGGACCTGCACTACGCCGTTGTCGGCAGGGTAACGGATGATGGAAAGCTTACCGTCAGGGTGAACGGGGAGATTTATGCTGCTATCCCTGTGAATGCGCTCGTTGTCGGTGGCGGCTGCCCCGCTTATAAGAGAGAGCCTGTTTATCCCAAATACATCGATAGAATAAACGACTTCACCCCCGATGACTTCCTTCCGACAATCTCGGCGGAGGAGGCTCTCGTTCGGCTCATTTCATCGCCCAATATAGCGTCAAAAAGATGGGTTTTCCGTCAGTATGACCATCAGATTATGAGCAATACGGTTGTCCTTCCCGGTGGTGATGCCGCTGTCCTGAGGATAAAGGAGACGGGCAAGGGTATAGCAGTTTCCACGGATTGCAACGGCAGATATTCCTATCTTGACCCTTACACAGGAGCAGCGATTGCGGTAGCGGAGTCTGCCAGGAATGTTGTTGTCACAGGGGCGAAGCCGGTTGCTATCACCAACTGCCTGAACTTCGGCGACCCATACAAGCCTGATGTTTATTATCAGTTCTCCGAGTCTATCCGTGGTATGGCGGATGCCTGCAGGGCTCTTGGAACCCCCGTTACGGGTGGGAATGTTAGCTTCTACAATGAATCTGCCACCGGAACGGTTGTTTATCCTACTCCTGTTATAGGGATGCTTGGAATACTGGATGATATAGCCTCTTTCCTCACTGCCAGCTTCAAGCAGGAGGGAGATGTAATCCTGCTTCTCGGTGAGACGCTGCCAGAGATAGGTGGCAGCGAGTATTTGAAAGAGATATATCGAGCCGTCTGGGGACCTCCTCCTTCACTCGACCTTGCAAAGGAAAAAGCCGTTCAAGATGCATTCCTCGAGATAGCTACTTGCCATCTTGCAACAGCTGCTCATGATGTCTCCGATGGCGGACTTGCTGTTGCACTTGTTGAGATGGGCATACTCGCCAGGGAAAATCCGCTTGGATTTGTGCTCAATAACTCTCTACTGGATAATCTCTCGGACAGAGAGCGTCATCTCTTCCTCTTCTCGGAGAGCCAGTCGAGGATAGTTATGACCTGCGAGGAAGAGCATCTGCCGGAGGTGAAGGAGATCCTTTCTCGATACGATGTTAAATCGCTTCTACTCGGCAAAGTTTGTGGGGATAAGTTCGATTTCGGGAGATTTTCCATCCCTGTTTCAGAGGCTCTGAATTTGTATTATAACTCTATCGAGAAAATCTTAAAAGGAGAAGAGAAGTGAGAAGAGTTATCTTCTTTTTGGTCTGTTTGCTATTTCTCTTGGTTTCCTCGGTTTACTCTGACCCACCGATTGAGTTTGTCGGGACAGCACTGTGGGCTGACTTTGAGGAGGTCGAGCTTCGAGGGGTCTATCTTTACGCTGCCTTCAATTATGGTCTCGGTCTGTTCGATGTTGCCGACCCATCGCATCCTGAACTTATCGGATGTGCCTATGCTGAGGGTGAGGGTAAGCGTGTCGCTCTCTCCGGTTCCTATGCTTATCTTGCCGACTATGGTGGTGGGCTTAAAATATTTAATATCTCCTCCCCGTCCGAGCCGTATCTTGTCGGGGAGCTCGAATTTATCGACCGGGCGAATGATGTTGTCGTTGGAGAGGATAATATCGCTTATATCGCTGGTGCCACAAGGGGTATCCACATCGTCGATATCTCCGACCCGTTCAACCCTCTCGAACTCGATATGATAAGCGTTCCCGGTGGCTGCCAGACGCTCTATATCGCAGATGGATATCTCTTCGTTGCCAAGGGGTTATCCGGTATGGTGATATACTCGCTCTCGGAACCTACCTCTCCTACCTATCTTGGCGAATACTCTGCAACCTCGATGATATACGAGGTCGAGGTGGAAGGCGGATATGCCTATGCCGCCGCCGATATGAACGGATTACTGGTAATAGACTATTCCGACCCAGCACATCCGACTGTTATCGGACAGTATATGATACCCTCGCTTTTCGCCTATTCTATCTCCGTTTATGGGAACTACTGCTATATCGGTGCGGGAAACCAGGGTGTATATATTATAGATGTGAGCGACCCGTCATTGCCAGAATATGTGTTTCGATACTATACTCCGGCGAACTTTGTCAGAGAGCTCGTCGCATATCCACCTTATGCTTATCTCTCGACGAATAAGGGGCTTATTGTCCTTAACATTGATGACCCGACAGCTGTATTTCAGGAGGGTTTCGACCTCCGCAGCAAGAACTATCGCCGATTCTACAGGTTTATGAACAACCTCTACTGTGCCGCCGAGTTCGACGGAATGGATGTTCTGGACATCACCGACCCATCGAACCCTGTCCATGTCTCAGATTTTGTCCTCTCTGTTCCATTCTTTGACATATCCGTCTGGGAGAATTATGTTTTTATTGCAAGCGGTGGTATGGGTATGCAGATACTCGATGTCTTCAACCCGGAGGAACCGGTCTTTCTTGGATACTACGGTGTCCCCGAAGGCTCGCAGGCTCTCGAGATAAAGGTCATCGGGGATTGGGCGTTCCTTGTTGTGGATAGTCTCGGGCTTGTGAAAGTGGATATAACCGACCCGTATGAACCGACTTATGTCGGTATGGTGGGTGGAAGAGACGCACGCAGCATCTACTTTGAAGGGACGAAATGCTATTTCACGAGCGGGATCTCCGGGCTGAAAATTATCAACTGGATGGATATGTCGGTTGTGGGTCACCTCGATATGGGTATTCCCAGCACCGGGTTGACCAAGATAGGGGACTACCTCTATGCCTCCTGCGATAGGGAGGGGGTTTGGGTGTTCGATGTATCGGATGAGGCATCTGTGGAATTTGCCGGCAGCTTTGACACGGAGGATAGAGCGTCTTATATCGCCAGCGATTCGACCTTCCTCTATGTCGCCGCTGATGACGAGGGGCTCCAGGTGTTCGATGTCTCAGATGACCCTATCTCCCCGGATGACCTCGGCTGTTTTACGACAGGAGGCAAGGCGAGAGGCTTGTTGACCTGGCGTCGTGGAGGATATATCTACCTTGCGGATAACATCGGCGTTTTCATACTACAGAACACAATTCTTCCCGTTAATGAGAGATCAATTACTCCTTTGCAATTCTCGGTTTCCGCTTATCCAAACCCATTCAACTCGTCGGTGACCCTGTGCTTGAGGATGCCGGAGCCGGATAGAGTGAATGTCACTGTTTGTAATATTCTTGGTGAAGAAATAGCCACAATATTCGAGGGTGAGCTTTCCTCCGGTATTCATAATTTCTCATGGAAGCCTGAAATTTATGTTTCGAGTGGGCTGTATCTTGCTAATATTTCAGGGAGAAACTTTAATT
>NATO01000112.1 GCA_002085385.1 candidate division Zixibacteria bacterium 4484_93 | reverse complement strand
GGAAGGTTCAGGGAAAAAGAGCAGGCTGAAAAACATTTGACTGCTGGTGCGAAAAAGGTGCTAATCTCTGCACCTGCAAGGGGAAAAAGTTATGTCCCTACCATCGTTCTCGGTGTTAACAATGAGGAATATAACCCGGACGACAGGGTGCTTTCCATAGGTTCCTGCACTACCAATTGCATCGCTCCGGTTGTGAAGGTGCTCGACGACAATTTCGGGATAGTTCACGGGTTTATGACGACCGTTCACTCCTACACCAGCGACCAGCGACTTATGGACCTGCCTCATAGGGACCTGCGTCGTGGGAGGGCTGCTGCAGTTTCTCAGATACCGACAACAACAGGCGCCGCAAAGACCGTTGGAATTGTTCTGTCGCATCTTAATGGAAAACTCGACGGCGTCTCCATCCGCGTCCCCACAGCAGACGGCTCCATCGTCGACTTTGTATGTGAGGTGAAGAAGGAAACAACCATCGATGAGGTGAACGAGGCGTTCAGAAGGGCTGCCGAGGGGAGTATGAAAGGGATACTCGAATACTCTACCGAACCGCTCGTCTCCACCGATATTATCGGAAATCCACACTCATCAATATTTGATTCCCTCCTGACAAATGTTATCGATGGGAAGTTTATTAAGCTATTCTCCTGGTACGATAATGAGTGGGGGTTTTCCTGCAGAATGGTTGATATGCTCAAGAAAATGTAAAGGAGATTACCTATGAGCAAGATAACTATTGACGACCTCGAGCTTGCGGGCAAGAGGGTTATTTTACGGGTCGATTTCAATGTCCCGCTATCAGATGGCAGGGTAACAGACGACACAAGAATAAGAAAGGCACTGCCAACGATAAAGGCAATCCTCAAAAAGGGAGGAATGCCGGTTATTATCTCACATATCGGGAGACCAAAGGGCAAGGTTGTCCCCGAGCTTTCGCTTGCACCTGTTGCTTCCCATCTCGAGAAACTCACCGGATACCCCGTTTCATTTATCTCCGATTATCCTGACAGAGACATCAAGTTCAGGAAAGAGAGCATACTCCTCTTAGAAAATATCCGATTTCATCCGGGTGAGGAGGCGAACAACGACGGGTTTGCTGAGAAACTCTCCCGACTTGGGGATAGCTATATCAACGATGCGTTCGGTGTCATCCACAGGAAGCACGCATCGGTGGTCGCATTGCCGAAGCTATTCGAGCGACCTGCAGCAGGATACCTTTTAATAGAAGAGCTTAAAAACCTATCATATCTCGTTTCCACACCCAAGCATCCGTTTCTCGCCATTATAGGTGGAGCGAAGGTCTCCTCAAAGATTGGTGCAATAAATAGCCTGCTCGATAAATCAGACACTGTCTTCATCGGGGGGTTAATGGCATGTGCGTTCTTCAGGGCTCTCGGAGTAGATGTGGGCAAAACTCCGGTGGACGAGAAATCTGTCGAGCTTGCCTCGGACATCATAAGGCAGGAGGAAAATTTCGAGGAAAAGCTGCTGCTGCCCGTGGATTCTGTGGTATCATCCGAAAAGCCCGAGATAGCAGAACCCATCACCGCAAACTGGGACTCCACGCCCAGGGATGCAGTTATCTACGACATTGGGCCAAGCACAGTAGGAATGCTCTCATCCGAGATATCAAGGGCAAATACCATCTTTGCAAACGGTCCGGTGGGAATAGCCGAGATTGACAAATTCAGCATAGGAACGAGGGAGATACTGCTCGCTATGGCAGAGAGAACCAAAGAGGGTGCATTCACCGTCATCGCAGGCGGGGACACGCTCGCGGCTATGAACAGATTCGGCATCCCCGAGGGGTCATTCTCTCACATATCAACAGGTGGAGGGGCATCACTCGAGTTCATAGGCGGAGCAAAATTGCCAGGATTGGAGGTGCTCGCGGAAAGATGAGAAGAAAATTCGTTGCAGGCAACTGGAAAATGAACAAGACCGTTCCCGAATCGGTCGAGCTTGTCCGGCAACTAAAGGGAAGTGTCAATAGATACAGTGATGTTGATATCGCTATCTGCCCTCCGTTCACATCACTTTCTGCTGTCCACAACGAGATACAGGGAACAAAAATCCTGCTCGGTGCCCAGAATATGCACCATAAGAGCTCCGGCGCCTTCACCGGTGAGATATCAGCAGCGATGCTTGTCTCCTGCGGCTGCAAACTGGTTATCCTGGGACATTCCGAGAGGAGAAAACAGTTCGGCGAGGACAACCGAATAATCAACAAGAAAATCCAGACTTCCCTGAATGCAGGGCTTGTGCCTATCCTATGCGTCGGGGAAACAATCGAGCAGAGGGAGCAGAACATTACATCCGATGTCATAAGAACACAGCTAACCGAATCGCTCGACCTTGTCCATCTCACGGGTGAGAACCTCGTTATCGCCTATGAGCCTGTCTGGGCTATCGGGACAGGGAAAACTGCCACACCTGAACAGGCGGTATCCGTTCACAGGCTCATCCGAACCATCCTCACAGAACGATATTCAAAAGATATAGCGGAAAAGACACGCATCCTATATGGCGGTAGCATCAAACCGGAGAACGCTAAAACACTTTTCCCTGAGCCAGAAATAGACGGTGGACTTGTCGGGGGAGCGAGCCTCGACGCAGGAAAATTCATACGGATTATCGAGGCAGCACATTCTTGTTGACAAAACGAAGAAACTGGGTATTTTGATACTTTGTTAATTCTTGTTGAAGGGGGAAATAAAAGATGTTCACAGTTCTTGTAGTACTTTTCATCATAGTAGCCGTCGCAATGGTGGTCTCCATCCTTATGCAATCTGGCAGAGGTGAGGGACTTGCTGGAGCATTTGGAGGCTCATTCGCTGGCGGTGCTGTGTTCGGCGGAAGAGGTGCACAGGAGTTCCTGACCAAGGTCACAACGGTGCTTGCAATAATATTCGTTCTCCTCTGCATAGGAATAAATATGTATATTGCCAGTCCACCGGGGAGGAAAGCGAAATCTGTTATCAGGGAGGAGGCAGGTCAGCCGATGGCTCCAGCTACGGCTCCAGGTGGAGCAGAACAACCGGCACCTCCTCAACCTCCTCAGGGGGAATAGCCCGGGTGGCGGAAATGGCAGACGCGCATGGTTGAGGGCCATGTGGGCAAAGCCTGTGCGGGTTCAAATCCCGCCCCGGGCACCAGATATGACTACCTCAGCAAAATCAGCTTTTTGGTTACTACCTGACCGCTGGTTCTCATTCTGACAAAATATATCCCGCTCGACACATCCTGCGGTTGCCAGATAACGGAATGCTCTCCTTTGGTCTTTTCGACTGGCAGGCTCTCAGCCCTCCTGCCGAGGATGTCGAACATTGCAAGCTCAATATTACCGCTAACATTCTCTGGGATAGTATAAGTTATCTCAACCGATGAATTGAACGGATTGGGCTTAATCGATTTTATCCCGAATTCCTCGGGTGTTGCCGCTGCCTCCTCGATGCCTGTGCCTGCGATATAGAACTCCCAGCAGAATGGGATAGGTTCATGAGATTCACCATCGAATGGCTCACCAAGATGGTTATCGGGACCAATATCGATACTATCTGTAACATCAAGGACGCAGACACACACAGTTTCGCCAGGGGAGAATGTAAGCCCAGCCTCGGAAATATCGAGATTGCAGCGAGGAAGATACCTGTCATAGTAACTTATTGGGAAAAGAGTATCATCCCAGAAGACGCCAGGAGAATCTATTGTGAATGTATCGGAATTCACTGTGAAGATGACAGAGGAACGCTTGATAGGAGCACCTCCCCAACCTGTGTCCACAGGCTCGCAGTAGATAGGCAAATCAAAGGACATGGGATCTCCTTCTACCTCACAAACATGCCAGTATGTTTCTATGTCAGCATCCAAAAAACAAGGAGTTTTGACAGAAACGACAAAATTTATCAGAGTGTCGGACGATAGAAAAGTCATACCTTCGGGTGAATGAGATATAACCTGAGGACCCATAAAACTAGAGAAAATATATAATGTATCCAGTTTCATCTCTCATAGAAGAACCACTACCGTCAGCATGGCAGAAAAGGAAATAACTCCACCCAAACTCTTCAAAGTAATAAGGTAAGGCAAAATTCGTTCCACACCAGTTATGAAGCTTCCAACCTGGTGGTCCTATCTCCAAATATAAGGAGTCGAGAGTATCGCCATACCCGATAAGTTCCATGTCCTCGACAATAACAACAGAATCGCAGTAAGAGGCAAGGGAGTCCTCAAGATGAAGTGGATTATCCAATCCCCGAAACTTATGACAATAACATATCGTATCTTCTACTTCTGTCGCTGTCCATATCCTATAAATAAGGAAATAAGAACCAACCGTGTCAGGAGATAAAGATGCCCCTCCGCAGCACCGCCATATATACATTTTTATTCTGAAAGAGGAAAGGGGGTTTATATTATCATTTGCCAAAGAAACAAGATTGGGTTTTCTCCAGCTACCGGTTGCACCATACTTTGATTCCGGATACAAAGCCATTCTTCCATATAAGTTAGAGAAAAATATCAAAGGGAAAAAAACGGCAACAAGAAGTATGAGTCCAAAATATTTTCTCATTTTATAACCTCCTAAATCTGGGTGGGACCGAGAATTCTCAGCTCCACCCAAAAAGGTTTAGTTCACTTCAGGAGGAGCAACTTTTTTGTCAGTCGCTCTTTTGAAGTTTCGACACCACACAGATATATACCAGATGGCAAAGTCAGCAAGGTGAGAGAGAAACATCTTATCACCTCTAAAAATATATCATATACAAATCATCTTCATCTTCAAGCAGTGAGCTTTGTCAGGGATGTCGTGAGTGGAGCTATTGGCTAACAAGCCTTTTGAGTGTCAGTGCGTTATCGACAGCGAACCCCTGGGCATCGTTGTTGAAATAGGCATAGACATCGAGCCCGAGTGAGAGATATTCCTTTATCTTTTCAGCAAAGTATTCAAGCTCACCATCGGAGTAGGATGAGGCATACAGCCTGCGGTTCCCGTGAAATCGGAAATAGACAAAATCTGCCGTTCGGACAAAGAGAGGCTCAAACTTTGTCGAGGAGGCAAAGACGAAGGC
>NATO01000111.1 GCA_002085385.1 candidate division Zixibacteria bacterium 4484_93 | reverse complement strand
CGCCTCCCCGATAATCGAGCCGGGAATGGATACAATATCAAATTTGAGGTCGTATTGCACAACATCGTATTCTTCCAGCGGGTTCGCAACAGATGGCGTCGGTAGATAGACATCCGTTTTCTCAATTGGCACCCAGGAGTTACCCCGAACTACTCCTGCAAGGGATAACAAAAATAAAACCACCATCAATCTTCTCATCCTTACTCCCTCCTTTCAAATCTCGTCATATTTCTCGTAGATTATCTTCAATATAACTTGTCCCACCTTCTCGAGGCTCTCGGGTGAGCACTTGTCCGGTGTGTCCTGTGAGGTATGCCACCAGGGGTAATCGAAATCAATCAGGTCCACGGTTTTTATCCCTGCCTCGTTCAGTGGGAGATGGTCATCGATAACATATCCATCCATCTTCTTATTCTTAAATTCCTCTATTCCGAGCTCATCTGCTGTTTTCCAGATAAGCTCCACCACATCTGGCGCATATTTCAGTGAGTATCTTTCCTTCTTTATAGACAGGTTCTTGTCGCCTATCATATCGAGCAGGATACCGAACTTCGCTCTGTATCCGCCGAGATTCCGTGCGAAGTAGCGTGAGCCAAGAAGATAATTGTCATAGTCATCCTCATAACCATAGTCTTCAGCATCGAACAGGACAAGGTCCACCCCGATAGGAGGAGGGTTTTTGTGCATAATCTCTGCCAGACGCATAAGTATTGCAACACCAGAGCCTCCATCGTTCGCTCCAGGTGTTGGTATATTGACATTCGCCGAGTCGGGGTCATTATCCGACCTGGGACGGGTATCCCAGTGGGCACAGAGAAGTATCCTATCCTTTTCCTCCGGGCGAAATGAAATGATAAAGTTTGTGCTCGGGAAGAACTGTCCATTATAACCCAAAAAGGAGAACTTCTGCAATTTTACATTCTTGCAATATTTCTGGAAAAACCCCTTAAAGAAATCTATTGCCTTTTCATGTCCCTCGCTTCCTGGTTCCCTTGTCCCGAGCTCGACCTGAGCGACAAGGTACCTGTATGCTATATCTCCACCAAAGCTTGGGGCGTTTTCCTTTACCTTTTTACTACACCCTGTGATAAGAAGTGCCAGTGATAGAAGAACCATCAGCTTTCTCACTTTGGCCTGCCCGATAATTAAGGTTGAAATATCTTGAAAATTCAATATATTAAATTATTTCGATTTTGCAACATCGAAAAGAGTCTCCTATGGGAAAATCCGTTTGCATACTGACATCGACACACCCAGCAACGGATGTGCGGGTCTTTTACCGTGAGGCAAGAACCCTCGCAAAACGGGGGTTACGGGTCAGTGTATTCGCTGATTGGAATAGGGAGGAGGACAGAGATGGAGTGAGGATTTATCCTATCAGGAAACCGAAAAACCGGTTTGTCCGGATACTTCTCTTATACCGTTTCCTTATAAACGGGCTCTCTTGCCCTGCCGACATCTATCATTTTCATGAATTGGAGCTCGTCCCATTTATGATAATCCTGAAGATACTCTCCAGGAAACCTGTCATCTTTGATATCCACGAGGATTTTGAGGTGCAGTATAGAAAAGCTCGCTGGCTTGCTGGACGACCACTGAAGTTTGTTCTTGTGTCGATATCGAGGCTGCTTCTTTTCATCTCCTGCATATTCGATGGTATCGTTCTTGCTTTCGACTACCGAAGGAAATATCTCTTTGACAAAAAACCGCTCTGCATACTCAGAAATTACCCTATAAAGAATATGTTCGGTCGCTTTCCATATCCTGATGATAAAAAGGGGAATTATGTTCTTTATACAGGTGGCGTCTCACGCCGCAGGGGGATAGAGGAGATGATAGAAGCAGTCCGCATTGCAAACAAAAGAGTGGATGTGAAGCTCCTCCTCATCGGCAAGCCGATTGAAGCAGGAATCCTTCCTCTCATCGAGGCAAATAGAGACATTGTGGACTACAGAGGCTTCCTCGACTGGAAGGAGGCAGTTGAAATCTATCGAATAGCAAAAGTCGGATTATACATCGTTCATCCAACCTCTGGACTTGCCGGAAACCTGCCGAATAAGATATTCGAGTATATGGCTATGGGCATACCTATCATCGCATCAGGAGAAGAGAGCTGGAGACGCTACATAGAGGAGACAGACTCAGGTTTCATCATCGATGGTTTTGAACCGACTTGCTATGCGGAAAAAATTGTGTATCTTTTCAAGAACAAAGATGAAGCAAGGCGGCTCGGCGCAAACGGAAGATATGCGTTTGAGACACATTTCAACTGGGAGGCAGAATCGAAGAAGCTGCTTGCACTCTACGACAGGATACTCAAGGGAGAAGATATATGACCAGAAGGTTTATAATTGCCATTTTGCTGATTCTGGCATCTGTTCAGGGCATTTCGTCACGGGATAGGGTGACGATTGCTCGCCTGAAATATGGGGGCGGAGGAGACTGGTACTATGGTCCAACACAGCTTCCTAACTTAATTGATTTCATTCGGGAGAATAGCAACATCCCGGCATACTATAATGGGAAATATGTCGAGCTCACCGACGATGACCTGTTTAACTATCCGATTCTATATATGACAGGGCACGGTAGGGTGAAGCTGAGTGACAAAGAGATAGAGCGTCTCCGGGAGTATCTCGAAGGAGGAGGGTTCTTGCTTGCCAACGACGACTACGGGCTTGACAAATCCTTCAGGGAAATGGTAAAAAAACTGTTCCCTGATAAGGAACTGGTCGAGCTGCCGTTCTCCCATGAGATATACCATTGCTTCTATGATTTTCCAAACGGTCTGCCAAAGATACATGAGCATGACGGCAAACCTCCACAGGGATTTGGGGTTTTTTGCAACAAAAGGCTCGTTATTTTCTATGACCACGAATCGGATATCGGCGACGGCTGGGAGGACACCGATGTCTACAACGACCCGATAGAAAAACATGAGGCGGCACTGAAGATGGGTTTGAACATAGTGTTTTACGCTCTAACGCATTGATAGAAATGAAAATAACAGAAATACTTAAAGCAGGTCAAGAGAAAATTGCTATAGCAGACGCTATTTACGGCACATTCCTCTTTTTGACTACCCTTGCCTCTGGCTTCGCTCTGTTTGTTATACTTAACTCCGTTGTCTTCTTTTCAAAAGCGGCAACATCTATATATTTCTTCCTGTGGATTGCACTTTCCGTTGCGTCGCTTGTCTTTTTTGTCATTATGCCGCTTGTCCGCAGGACATCGCTGCGGAAGGTTGCTATCCGCTTTGAGAAGGTTTTTCCGCATCTCGAGAACCGGCTCATCTCTGCTTGGGACCTTATCTCGATGGACACGGGGTCGCTTGGATACTCGCAGGGGCTCATCAACCGTGTTGTTGAGGAGGCAGAGGCGCAACTCCCATCCCTCGACCCGAAAAAACTTGTCTCCCTGCAGAAGACGGGGCAGGGTTTTATACGGTTTCTTCTTTCGCTTCTCGTTATCTTCTTAATATTTTTCATATCGCCTCTCTCGTTTCACAACGGGGTTTTGAGGCTATTCCACCCGTTCGAGAGCATCACCAGGCCGCTTGCAACGACAGCCGTTGTTTCCCCTGGTGATACCACCATCACCAAGTTCTCAAACCTAACAATACAGGTTAAGACATTCGGTAAGCTCCCACGGAGGGTATCACTGTTCCGCAAGATTGAGAGCGGAAAACTCATCGAGTTCGCATTTCGCCGAACGGATAGAGGAAGGTTTAGATATAGGTTCGAGCATATAAAGACACCGTTTATATACTTTGTCGAGGCGAACGACTACATATCCCCCGTCTACACTGTGAGTGTGGTGGACAGACCGAGGGTGATAGACATAAAGCTTACACTTCAGCCTCCCGGATATACCGGCTTCCCGAGGGAGACCATCGACGAAAACGACGGGAACATAGATTGCATAAAGGGAACCTATGTTCGGTTAGAGATATTGACCAGCAAGAACATAATGGGTGGATGGCTCGTGTTCGACAGAGGAGATAGCTTGCCTATGAAGGCATCGGGACGCATTGCTGACGCTTCCTTCCGTGTTATGAGGTCGGGAAGCTACTTCATTCGCTTGGTGGATGAGGATGGAAACCACAACGAGGAACCAATCGTCTATTACATCCACACCAGCACAGACGAATTTCCTCTCGTCTCGATAGAGAAACCGGGTGTCGATGTCGATATATCGGAGGATATGCTCCTTCCTATGACTATCCGTGGCACCGATGACTTCGGATTCTCGGCGTTCTACCTTTTCTGGAGTATAAAAGGAGACACAAGCCGCCAGATGCTCCCGTTCAACCTGTTCGGCGAAAAAGAGGTGGTGTTCGACTATGCCTGGAAACTTGCCACGCTCGGACTCCTGCCAAATGATGTTGCTACCTACTGGGTCGTCGCATACGATAATGACAATGTCTCCGGTCCCAAGATGGCAGAAAGCAAGCATTTCTCCGTCAGGTTCCCATCACTTGAGGAGATAGCCGAAAATCTGGTAAAGGAGCAGGAGGGAATAGAGAAAACCGTTCAGGATGTCTCAAGCTCAGAAGAGGATATGATAAAAAAGATGCAAAATCTCACCAAGGAGCTCCAGGAGGCACAGGAGAAAACACCATGGGAGAAAAAGGAAGAGTTGCAAGCTGTCCTGAAGAAGCAAAAGGAGGCAATCGAGAAGCTCGAGGACATCTCTCGGAAGATATCAGAGACATCCGAGAAGATAGAGAAGAACAGGCTTGCAACCCTGTCTATCCTTGAGAAGATGGCGGAGATTCGGCAGATACTCGAGGATATAGCAACCCCCGAGATGCGTGAGGCAATGCAGAAGCTTCAGGAGGCACTCGATAATATGTCTCCCGAAATGCTCCGCGAGGCAATGAAGAAGTTCCAGATGGCACAGGAGGAGATGCTCCAGAAACTTGACAGAACACTCTCACTATTGAAAAGGATACAGATAGAGCAGCGCTTAAAAAACTTGACAGAGCTTGCATCCCGTCTTGCCGAGCAGCAGAAGGGGATAAACGAGAAGCTGGCAAGCTCATCATTATCCGAGCGCCAGAAACTAAAGCGAGAGGAGGAAAAGCTCGA
>NATO01000110.1 GCA_002085385.1 candidate division Zixibacteria bacterium 4484_93 | reverse complement strand
CGAACAGCTGTAAGAAGCGATATATATGGGTTTCCATACCGAAAATGCGAGGAGAGAACCCCGCTTTTGAACAGGACAAAAAATACAGGGAAAACTGTTATGAGAAAAAACGGAATAAGAAACAGAAGCCTCTTTTTCCTCTTTGCTCTATCAAGGAAAAAGGCAAGCAAAAGCAGAACAAACGGCAGGGTAACGGTCGTCTGCTTGGCAAGAACAGATAGAACAAAGAATATGAAAGAAAGGATATACTTCCACCAACCTTTTTTGCTCAGCCTGTCTCCACCTGTGATATAAAGCGCTATAGCAAGAAAAAAGAATGCCCCCGACAGCACATCCTTTCTCGCCGATGCCCAGACGACGGATTCAATGTGGACAGGGTGAAGCGCAAACATCGCCGTTACCCAGAAAGCAAGCTCCCTCCGGTTGAAAAGCCTTGCCAGTATGAGATACACCAGAAAGATATTCACCAGATACAGCAGAAGATTGTGGAGGTATATAACCGTATGCGATGTCCCTGCAACTGCATAATCGATGGCATACGATATATCCCGCAGTGGTTGATACGACGCGCCAGAATGCGGAGTCATAATATTGAGAATATTATCTACTGAAAGGCTTCTTATCCTCGGATTGTTGAGGATAAGGCCTGGGTCGTCGAAGGTTAGAAAGCCATTCCTGAAGCCGATTGAGAAGACAAAAACGGTCAGGAGAAATATAAGAATTATGTTTCTTCTGTCTATTCTATCCATACATTTTCCTTCTCCAACACCTGTCTCAAAGCTCGAATGAGTTCGATGCTGCCTGTAGTGGTGTACTCATAGGAGATAAACCTGTATGTTTTGCCCCCAGAAAGGATATTGAGAACCACAGGGATATTCCCCCTGTTCTGAGACAGAATTTCCCTGATGCTCTCCATATCTTCCGTGAGAATCTGGTCCGCATCTATCTTTATATGGAGATATTTCATTCTCTGCTCCCTGATGGACTCAAGCGGGTAGACAGCATTCGCTATAACAGAGATACTTTCTCCGCCTCTCGAGGATACCCTGCCCTCGACGAAGACGAGCATTGAATCGTGCAGGAGGCTTTCGTATTTCTTGAGCATATTGGAGAAGAATACCACCTCTACTCCGCCTGTTGTATCCTCGACCCGTGAGGTAACCATAGGTCTATTATTTCGATCGGTCTTGAACCTGACCTGGCTCATAAGTCCACCAAATGAGACAGAAGTGCCATCCTGGTAAGCTTTGAGCCCCGCAATATTCGTCGTGTCGAAAGCTCTCAGGTCATCCTCATATTTGAGGAGCGGGTGACCGGAAACATAGAAACCGATGTATTCTTTCTCATATTTGAGCTTTTCCGAGGCAGGGAACTCAGGCTTCTCATTTATATTCGGATGGTCGAACTCGGCATCGGTTGTATCACCAAAGAGAGACATCCGCCCGGTGGATTTATCAAGCTGTTTCATAGCAGCCCAGTCGAGGAGCACTGGCAGTGCATCCACAACTGTTTTCCTCGTGTATCCGAATGAATCGAGTGCACCGGAGAGAGCAAGCGACTCGAACACCCGCTTGTTGAGAGCGGATTTTGGCACCTCATTGAGGAACTCAAATATATCCTTGAAGCTGCCACCGAGGCGTTTTCTTGCCTCAACAATTGCACTGGCAGAACCCTCACCGATATTCTTTATCTTCAGCAGCCCGACACGGATACCTTTCTCTCCCTCGCAGCTATAAAAGACATCGCTTTCTTGCACATTCGGCGGGAGAATCTCCAGACCGAGCCTTGCCGACTCATTGATAAGCAGAAGTGTCTCATCGTTGCCGGATGAGGCTATCTCATTTGAAAGCGAGCTTGCAATGAACTCCGCCGGATAATGCGCCTTTAGGTATGCAGTCTGATAGGCAAGCACAGCGTATGCTGCTGCATGCGACTTGTTGAAGGCATATTCGGCAAACTTCGCCATACTCTCAAAAAGCTCATTTGCTACCTTCTCAGAGACATGGCTTTTCTTACTCCCCTCCAAGAACCGTTCACGCTCACGCTCCATTATATCGAGCTTCTTCTTTCCCATAGCACGTCTCAGGATGTCCGCCTCACCGAGGGAAAAACCTGCGAGACGCTGGGCTATCTGCATTACCTGCTCCTGATAAACTATGACGCCGTAAGTCTCCTTCAGTATTGGCTCGAGCGATGGGTGCGGATAGCTTATTCCCTCCTCACCGTGCTTCCGTCTTATATATCTCGGTATCGACTCGATTGGTCCCGGGCGATAAAGGGCATTCATCGCTATGAGGTCAGAGATTGTATCCGGTTTGAGTTGCTTTAGGTAGGTCCGCATACCGGAACTCTCAAACTGGAATATCCCCGCTGTCTCACCCCTGGCAAATATCTCGAATGTTTTTTTATCGTCGAGCGGGATATTATCGAGCTCGATTGTCTCACCGCGGTTCTTCTCTATCCGCTTCACCGTTGCATCGATAATACCCAATGTCCGAAGCCCCAGGAAATCTATCTTCAAAAGCCCTATTTTCTCCAGACTATTCATATCAAACTGTGTGATTACCTCCTTATCCTTTGTCAGATACAATGGGGCATAATCGGTAAGTTTGCCCGGTGCTATGACAACACCGGCTGCGTGCTTCGATGCGTGTCGTGGCAATCCCTCGAGCCGTCTGGCAACATCGAACAGCCGCCTGTATTCCTCCCTGCGGTATATCTCACGGAGTTTGTCCGACTCCTGTAAAGCTCTCTCAATCGTCATATGAGGGACCTCGGGGATAACCTTGGTTATGGCATCCATCCTGGCGTATGGATACTCGAGCGCTCTCCCAACATCCTTTATGACGGCGCGAGCAGAGAGTGTCCCGAATGTAATTATCTGGCAGACCGATTTACTGCCATACTTCTTGCTGACATATTCTAAGACCTTCTCTCGCCCCCAGTCGGCGAAGTCGATGTCGAAATCCGGCATCGTCACACGCTCGGGGTTCAAGAACCGCTCGAACAGAAGATTATACCTAATTGGGTCGATATTGGTTATGCCAAGCGAGTATGCAATTATGCTCCCTGTTCCTGAGCCTCTCCCGGGACCAACAGGAACCCCAAGCCTCCTCGCCGCCTCAACGAAATCATACACCACCGAATAGTAGCCAGCAAAACCGAGCTTACATATAACATCAAGCTCATAGTTGAAACGCTCTACAGCCTCCTTCGGGGGGTTCTCCCCGTATCGGCGGACAAATCCGACTTTCGCCTGTTTGCGCAGGAAATCCTCAACATCCGAATACTCATCGGAGACCCGAAACCTCGGCATATACTTCTTGGAAAAATCGAGGTTCACAGAACACCGCTCGGCAATTCTGATGCTATTTTCGAGTGCATCCGGATAGTCGGCAAAGAGTTCATACATCTCCTCGGGAGACTTGAAGTAGAACTGCTCTGTCTTGAAGCTCATTCTGTTCTCGTCGCTTATCGTTTTCCCTGTCTGGACACAGAGCAAAACCTCATGGGCAAAATGGTCATCACGCTGGAGATAATGAACATCATTGGTGGCAACAAGCCCCAACCCCAATTCCTTCCCGAGGCGAACAAGACCCTCTATCGCAATCTCCTCATCCTCCAGCCCGTGGTCCTGCAATTCGAGAAAGAAGTTCTCCTGCCCGAATATATCCACATAATCTCTGGCAACGGATTTCGCCTTTTCATAGTCGCCTTGAATAATCCAGTAAGGCACCTCCCCCTTGATACAGGAGGAAAGGGCAATAATCCCATCAGAATATTCCCTCAGAAGCTCCATATCGATTCTCGGCTTGTAGTAAAACCCCTCAAGATATGCAAGGGATGAGAGCTTATACAGGTTCTTCAAGCCGATATTGTTTTCCGCTAAAAGAATAAGATGGAAGTTTTTCCCCTCTCGCTTGAACCTGTCCTTTGCTATGTAAAACTCCTGCCCTATCACGGGGTTAATACCCGCAGCCTTCGCCTTGATATAGAACTCGATTGCACCGAACAGAGCGCCATGGTCGGTGATGGCAACAGAACCCATATTGTAAGATGCAGCAAGCTTTACCACATCATCTATACGGCAGGCTCCATCGAGAAGGCTGTAACCTGTGTGAAGATGAAGATGGACAAACTCCTTCATTTAATCCCTCCAAAATATAAGCTAGATGCCAATCCTGCAAGAACGCAGTATATACCAAAGAGATAGAATTTCCCGGACAAGAGAACAGCTTTAAGAATCCTCAGTGCAATATAACCCACAATAAAGGAAACAAGAATAGAAGAGAGGACACCGACCGAGAAGAAATCAGCTCCCATACCAGGAAGCTCGAGAACCGCCGCACCGAGGCAGGCAGGTATAAAGAGCAAAAACGCGAAATAGAGTGCATCGTCCCTCTTCACGCCGAGGAAACCGGCGGTGGAGATTGTCATTCCAGAGCGTGAGACACCTGGCAAAATTGCAACCGCCTGTCCAATTCCAACGAGAAGCGCAGAAATCGACCCGACACTCCTTGAGCCTTCCTTCACAAGCCGGGTAAGAAGGAGAACAATCCCTGTGAATATAAGCAGAAGCGATGCAGAAAACGGTGAGGAAAAAAGAGCCTCTATCCTGCCCTTGAGGAGAAACCCAACAATCGCCGCCGGTATGCTGCCAACGATAAGATACAAAATAAACCTTCTCTCAACAGTAAAAAGGCGCAGAAGCCTTCTGCGGAAGAATACGAGAACGCTCAACAGCGTTCCGATATGCAGTGCCACCTCGAGCGATGCACCGGGGGAGGCAATCCCCAAAAGATGCTTGAATATCACCAGATGCCCCGAGCTGGATATAGGCAGAAACTCCGTTATCCCCTGCAAAACGGCAAGAAGCAAAAGTTTTACTGTATCCACTATTCTCCCTGCTTGAATTTTTCAATATAAGTTTTTTACACGAGAAATCAAGGAGGGAAAACGAGCAAGGATTAAGTATAATCAAAAAGTAGCGAATTATCTTATTCTCTCACACCATGCCTCGATACCAGCCGTTCATAAGCCAATCTCAGGGCTGGCAAAGTCTTATCAACCTGCTCCGGAGAATAAATATAGACAA
>NATO01000109.1 GCA_002085385.1 candidate division Zixibacteria bacterium 4484_93 | reverse complement strand
AACGAGCTTACCTGTGTCGGCTGTGGGATGTGTGTCGATGTATGCCCATATAGTGCCATATCTCTTGTCGAGAAGAAGGTGCTCGGGAAGCTCTCGTCCGTGGCGGAGGTAAACCCTGCTCTGTGCAAGGGATGCGGTGCTTGTGCTGCCTCCTGTCGCTCTGGCTCGATCGACCTTGCTGGCTTCTCGAACAGGGAAATAATGGAGGAGATGGTAGCTCTTGTCTGGAGGTAAAAGGAGATAGTTATGCCAGAGGAATTCAATCCGAAGATTCTTGCATTTTTGTGCAACTGGTGTTCATACGCTGGTGCCGACCTCGCTGGCACCTCACGAATCCAGTATCCACCAAATATTCGAGTGCTCAGAGTTCCCTGCTCGGGCAGGGTGAACCCGCAGTTCCTGTTCAAGGCGATACAGGTCGGTGCAGATGGAGTGTTGGTGTCAGGATGCCATCCAGGAGATTGCCATTACCTGACAGGGAATTACTTTGCCCGTCGGAAATTTTTGATTGCAAAGAACCTGCTCGAGCTCATCGGCATCGACCCCGGAAGGGTTCAGTTCTCCTGGGTGTCGGCAGCGGAGGGCGGCAAATTTGCCGAGGTGGTGAAAAAGGTAACCGATAAGGTCCGAACACTCGGTCCCAATACAAAGATGGTAAAGAAAAAGCTGGAGGTGTAGTGGATTCTGTCACGAGCCAGATTAGAGAGCGTGCAAAAGCCCTTCTTTCTGAGGGGAAGGTAGATGTGGTCATCGGCTTTACTGAGGGAACCATTCCATTCACCGCAAGACCCGTGGCTGTTGCTCATCCCGAAGAGGTAGAATGCCTTGTCTGGAACAGGTTCTGCAGGCTAAACCTCGCATCGTATCTACGCCAGTTCAAGGATAAGAAAATCGGCATCATAGCGAAGGGATGTGATACTCGCTCTATTGCAATACTGTGCACAGAGCAACAGGTGAACAGGGACAACATTTATATAATCGGTATTCCCTGTGAGGGGATGCTTTCCAGAAAAACTCTCCGTGAGCGGTTCGGGGATACACCCGAGAAGGTGGAAATAAAAGATGATATTATCGAGGTGACAACATCGGGCAAGAAAGAGAGCGTTCCTATATCTAATTTCCTGGATACCGCCTGTCGCTTCTGTATCCATCCGAACCCCGTTGTCTATGATGAGATGATAGATGATGAGGTTCCCATTCGGGTGAGCCAGGAGGAGCATTATTCTTTGCTCAGGGAGTTTGAGAAGAAATCACCCGATGAGAGATGGAAATATTTCCGCGAGGAGTTCAGCAAATGTATTCGCTGCTATGCTTGCCGTGAGGCTTGTCCGACCTGCTATTGCGAGGAATGTTTCGTCGATAGTCTGAACCCCAAATGGATTGACAAAGGCTTCTCCGAGTCTGACCTCTCAATCTGGCATCTGACGAGGCTCTATCATCAGGCAGGAAGATGTGTCGAGTGCGGAAACTGCTCGGCTGTTTGCCCTGTCGGTATAGATTTCAATGTTATGACGCAGAAACTCTCGCTGGATGCACTCCAGATGTTCCAGTATGAGGCGGGTATGTCGATTGATGAGAAACCCCTGCTCCAGACATTCAAGCAGGATGATTACAACGATTTCGTGATGTAAGGGGAGATGACGATATGAAAATAATTAAAACAGATGAGCTGCTCAATCTTATAAATAATCTGGGGAAGGAAATGGACATCTGGGCTCCTGTCGGAGACTCGTTTGAGAGGGTCCCGTCGCTGAAGACTGTTGAAATTCCACAGGGAACAACCCATTTTTCTGCTAAGGAGATATTCTTCCCGAAGGAGCAAACACTCCTTACCTACAAGCGTGAGGATGGCAACTTCGAGCTCGATTCTGTTCCTCTTCCCGATGCAAAAGGCGTAATATTTGGTCTGCGCTCCTGTGACCTTGTGGCAATTGCAGAGATGGATGAGTTCTTCACAGGAAGGACATACACGGATGTCTACTACCAGAAGCTCAGAGAAGGGATGCTACTTTTTGGTGTAGCATGCAAACAGGCGGCGCCAACTTGTTTCTGCAATTGGTTCGACCCGGATGTTCCCGTGAACCCGGGGGTTGCCGATGTCTACCTCTATCCGCTGGAAAATTATTTACTTGCTACATCGACCACCGAACGGGGGGAGAAGATGCTTTCTTCATTCCCCGATGCGGACGAAGAAAGCCTCGAAAAGCTGGAAAGATTTAAGTTGGAAAGCATTGCGAGCCTGCCCGAAAAGCAGGAAACAGACGGTCTTGCCGACAGGATATATGAACTCTTTGATGATAAGCAGTTCTGGCAAGGGACATTCGATAGATGTCTCGGATGTGGTATCTGCACATTTGTCTGCCCGACCTGCCACTGCTTCGATATCCAGGAGGAGATTATAAACCGGGTCGGGAGAAGGTATCGGCTGTGGGATAGCTGTCAGTTCTCGCTCTTCACACTCGAGGCGTCGGGGCTCAATCCCCGTCCAACAAGGTTCGAGCGGATGCGGCAGAGATTTATGGATAAACTCTCATATTCCTACAAAGAGTTCGGTAAGTATCAGTGTGTCGGGTGTGGCAGATGTGTTGTTATGTGCCCGGCGAACATAGATATAAGAGAAGTAATAGCCAAGAGTTGTACCGTTTCGAGAGGGGGTGGATGAATTCAGAGAATCCATATCTTCCGCTGTCGTCCGAGCTTGTCGACCTCTGGTTTGAAACCGATGATAGGCAGATAAAGAGCTTCGTTGTGGAATTGCCAGATAGCAAGAGGTTCGACTATAAGCCTGGTCAGTTCTGTCAACTCTCGCTTCTCGGGGTCGGTGAAGCACCGTTTGGTATAGCCTCCTCCCCCGATGAGAAGCATCTACTCTTCACGGTCAATCGGATAGGGACACTCACATCTGCCCTGCACGAGCTGGAGAAGGGGACAGAAATTGGTATCCGCGGTCCCTTGGGGAATTGGTATCCAGTGGAAAAGATGAAGGGGCATTCTGTTGTGATAGTTGGTGGAGGTTATGCGTTCACGACGCTCAGGTCCCTTTTCCTGTATATTGCCAGCCCGAAGCGCCGGGGCGACTACAATGACATAACAATAGTTTACGGAGCAAGGGAGCCAGGGCTTCTGCTTTACCGTGATGAGTTTGATAGATGGAGTAAGCGGGAGGATGTGTCGGTTGAACTGACCATAGATAAAGCGTACGAGGGCTGGACCAGACACATAGGCTTTGTTCCTGCTGTGTTGGAGAAGGTTGCACCGTCGTCGAAGGGTGCCTATGCGGTGGTCTGCGGTCCACCCATTATGATAAAATTCACACTCCCCGTTCTGGAGAAACTCGGCTTTCCACCGGAGAGAATTTATACCTCTCTCGAGATGAGAATGAAATGTGGCATAGGGAAGTGTGGGAGATGCAACATAGGGGAGAAGTATATCTGTTATGATGGGCCGGTCTTCTCCTTTGAGGAACTAAAAGGATTGAACGCTGATTTCTGATGATTTCTGATCTATATCTCGGAACCTCTGGCACAAGATTCGTAACATCCATTCTGGGGATATTGACAAGGGTCAGAAATGCGAGAAAACTACAGGAGAAACTCGACCTTCTGGTGGAGGGAATAGCCCTTTGTGGCTGGCAGCGTGTCCATCTTTATCTTATAGACCATAACAGGAAAAAGCTCGTATCGTCTGCCTATTTTGGATTGTCGCCCGAGGAGATTGAGTATCTTCGGAAAAACCCGATGAACTATGGTGAATTCGAGCACATTGTTCAATCGGCAGGTGATTCCTGCCGTGTCGGGATAGCATACTATATCCCAATTGCGGTCCAGGATAAAATTATGGGTAAAAACTCCGCTGAGAAAGCTGTTGTTTCACATATCCCGAGCGAAAAATTTAAGGGGTGGAACCCGAGTGACTTCCTGTTTGTGCCGATATACAACAGAAAAAAAGTGATAATCGGTGTGGTGAGCATAGATGACCCTGTTGATGGTGAGCCTCCGACCGTTGATAGTATGCGACCTGTTGAGCTTTTTGTCGACTATATGACCAGCCTCCTCGGGGAGAGGGAGATGCTGGAGTATATCGACAGGGTGGAGAGTATCCTGTCGAAAATATTCGAGGCTTCTCCCATTGGAATGTTCGTTCTCTCGAAGAATTTTAGCATCGTTGACCTTAATCCAATGGCAACTGAGATATTCGGGAGGAAAAGGGAGGAGTTCCTCGGTTCACCGGTCTGGGAGATATTCAGTTATAGGAAACAGTGGGATAGCGTCAGAAAAAGCATTAAAAAGGGTGGAGTGACTCATCGGGATGTTCTGTTTCGCCGTGGTGCGAATGAGAGTTTCTGGGGCTATCTTTCCATAGTGGGGGTGAAGGAAGAGAAAGGCGAGTTTTTGGGCTATCTTGCCGCCGTTCAAGATACATCCGGCGAGCGAGGCTTGAAAGAATATATCCTCAGAGCAGAAAGACTTATCGGGCTCGGGACCCTCTCGGCTGATATGGCTCTTGCACTCTCGAATGCACTCTATGCTATCGTCGGCTTTACAGAGGAGCTCTCTGGTAGCAAGGATACAGAGGATATCTCTGCATATTCCAATGAAATCCTCAGGCTGTCCGATGAGATGAAGAAGATGCTGGAAGAGTTCGTCTCTTACTCGGTCAGTAGGAGGAAAAAGGGCTCATCTCGAGTGAACCTGAAACAGAGTATCGAGAAGATGTTGAACCTCCTTTTCCTCCTCGGCAAGACACAGGGGGTCCAGATTAAGAAGGAGTTCGATGAGAACTTATTTATCAGAGCGAACTCTGTGGATATGGAACACCTATTTATGAATGTTCTCCTGAACGCCTTTGAGTCCCTTCATAACAGGAAAAAGAAGCATGTCGAACTTGTTCTTGAAAGGTCGAAAGAGGGAATTGTTGTTAAGGTGTCCGACACCGGCTGCGGAATAAAAAAAGAGCATCTTGCCAGAGTGTTCGAGCCGTTTTTTACCTACGGGAAGGAGCCGATGAATGTCGGACTGGGGCTTTATTCTTCCCAGAGAATAGCAGGGAAGTATGGTGGTAGAATAAATATATCCAGCAGACCGAATGTCGGCACCGAGCTTGTCATAATCTTTCAGGGCGGTGAGTAATGG
>NATO01000108.1 GCA_002085385.1 candidate division Zixibacteria bacterium 4484_93 | reverse complement strand
AATCCTTGTCTGTTACCGTGTCGATGACCCCGATGGTGACAGTATTCTCGTTGCGCTTACCTCAGCTGTTTATGGAACGGATACGATGCTCATCTATCCGAGGGGGATAGTCGATACCGTTTCAGGGTATCCTCCACCGAATGTCAACAGCTGGCTTGTCTCAGGTGAGCATTGCTTCGCCTGGAATATCGGCTGGGATGCTCCGAATATCGAGTCCTGCGAGCTTATGATAAGACTATCTGCTTATAATCAGAGCACGGATACGCTTATCGTTGCCGACTCGTTCGACCTTCACGATGCTGAGGGGATAACCTTCGATGGTAGCTATATCTGGGTTTCCCGCTCGACTAACATTGCAGGTGACGATGACTCCCTCTCGATATACCGGATTGACCCGACAGCTTTTGCGATAGTCGACTCCTGCAACTTCGATGGGATACTCTCCGGTCTCTATGCTGATATGTGCTGGCACAACGACACAGTTTATATGATGAAGGGAGGCAATCCCCCGGTTGGTGACCCGAGGCTGTTTGTCATCGACCCGACAAGCTGCACGATTATCGATTCTTCCGGTCCCTTGTGGGCAGGAACACGCTGGGGGCAGGGTATATGCTGGTATGATGGCTATCTCTGGATAAACGATTCCCACGGCGATATTTATCGCGTTCTCCCGTATCCACCTTACACATCGACACTCTGGCTTGCTGTTGATGATACATTCAGGACATATCATTCCGGGGATTCGCTTTTCTGGGGTGCTGTCTCCGCCGATGGTATGACATTCGCTATGGGCGGTTTCTGGATTCTGCGGAACGCCACAGGAGTTGTTTCCTACATTCTTTTTCAGGTCGATACGACAGGTCAGGTGGTCGATTCATTTGCTCTCCCCGGTGCCGGAACGGGACCCGAGGGATTGACATTCGATGGTGAATGCTTCTGGTATGCTGACCATACACTTGACAGGGTCTATCGTGTCTGCACCTGGAGCTGCTACGACACAATAGCAACCACCGGTTGCTTCGATACATATCCTCCGAGGGTATCTGTTGATTTTCCCGATTGTCCCGACCTGTCCGATACATTCTTTGTCGGAGATGAGGAAACGCTCACAGTTTCCCTTATCGACTCCTTCGAGATAGACGAGCAATGCTCTGTTCACTGGTTTTTGCCGGGTGAGGAGGAACAGTTTCTGGGAGTAGTTTATCCCGATTCAGAATTTGTTTTTGTTATGCCCGATATTTCGCGTCCCGACACGATAACATTCTTCGTTGCCGGATACGATTCCTTCGGCAACCGCGGGACAAACCTTTCCTGCTCGGCATATCTTATTCCCTGCAGGGATATTGTAGCTTCACTTGATTGTCCCGGGGGGTTCAGCTATACGAGTTGTTATGACCAGAACTGCTATTTCACTATAGTTGATACCACAGGTTTTCAGGGGATAGATACAACGCAGGTTTTTGCCAGAAGGATTATCCACCATATATCGAGTCCAGCTGAGACAACCGCAATTTCCACATCTGATATGATGTTCATATTCTCAGGCGATACCCTGTTTTTGACCGTTCCTGGCAGATATACAGATAGCGACACGGTTTATATCCTCCTCGATTCTCTGCGAACCGAGACCGGCTGCCCGATACGGTTTTAGTCCAATCGAGAAGCCCCTTGGTGTCAATCTTCCAGATTGATAAAGGCTTATTGAATCGAATTCAAGAAATTATGGAATCACCTATTGGGAACACAACATTTGGAGATTTCATAAGACGCAGTAGAAACAAATTGACGGTTCACGGAGATTTGTCCTTTACCTTTTGAGGTGTGTATGTATACCGTGGGCAGGATGCACCATACCCCTACCTGAACTGTCCCTCCATACGGATGATGAGCTCCTTCTGTGAGTATATTGGGATGACCATCGTTGGGAGTGAATTGAGTATAGCTGGGCTATATCGCTTGTCGATTACTCGTCTGTCGAACAGTATTGCCACACCGACATCGTTTTCGTGGCGGATAAGTCGTCCCAGTCCCTGGCGGAATTTGAGGATACACTCGGGAAGTATGTATGCGAGAAACGAATTTTTCCCCTCGTTCTCGAGCTTCTCACAGATTGCCTGATGGTATGGCTCGGTCGGGACAGCAAACGGGAGTTTGGAGATATACAGCACCTCGAGTGTTTCTCCCTTGAAGTCGGCACCCTCCCAGAATGAGTTTGTCCCAAGGAGGATTGACTCCCTGCTCTCCTTGAACCGGCTGGAGATGGCATACCTCGAGCCAGATACCCCCTGAGCAAGAATGGCTATCCCTTCTTTGGGCAGTTCCTTCTCGAGCGTCGAATGCACCCTCGAGAGTGAATTATATGCGGTGAACAGGAAAAGTGAACCCCTGCGGAAATGTCTGCTGACATCGAGTGCAACCTGTGCCATCCAATCGTCGGTCTCCTCATCATCCCTTTTATAGACGGGGAGTAGGACGAGCAGGTTCTCCTTGAAATTGTATGGTGAGCCGAGAAGCTCCTCCGATACCCTGTCAGGTGAGATGCGGTTTATTCCAAGCCTCTCCTTGATGTAGGTGAATTTTCTTTCGACGGTCAATGTGGCGGATGTGAAGACCGCAGTTTCCAGCTCCTTGTAGAGCATCTTATCGAGCAGTTCGCCGACATTTGTCGGTGCAGCGTGAAGTGTCACATCCTCGAACGAGCGTCCTGTCTCCACCCAGAAAACATATTCTGGCTCGCTGCATTTGCGGAAGAAGAGGAAATCGACGATTGTATCCTTTAATTTTCCTGCCGCAGAGACAAGCTCCGGATACTCCTCTGACAATATATCATCCTCGAAATATTTTGTCTCCGATACAAGCTCGGCGAGCTTATCGGATAGAAGGAGAAGCTCGGTCTTTATGTTTTCTGTTCGCTCGATAATAAAGCGGTGTAGCTTATCGGACTGCAGCATCCGTAGTCGGACAGAATACTGCTTCTTCTGCCAGTTGACCTCATCCTGCAGGAGTATTCCAAGCGTTGTGAAGAACTGCCTTAACTGCCGCCTGGCCGTGAGTATTTTCTTCGAGCTCTCGGCGAGCAACTGGATAGATTTCTCTGCCTTCTCAGGATAATCCTTTCGGAGCTTGCCCGATATGTTGTGTATAATCCCTCTCGGCAACGGCTCCTCCTTATACAGTTCGCCGAGCAGGATGTTGAAATTCCTCAGACCGATATGCACGCCGAGGAAATTTGCTGCTACCTTTTCGAGGTTGTGTGCCTCATCAACTATGAGATAACTGTATCCGCCGAGTATCCCGAACTCCTCGGCAACATCCGCAAGCAGAAGTGAATGGTTCACAACGACAATCTGCGATTCCTTTTGCTCGTTGCGGACCTTCACGAGGAAACAATCGTCGTAGAATGGGCATTTGTGACCGAGGCAGCCTAAGGTATCTGCGTTTATGTGCATCCAGAGTGGTGATATTCTCCCTGTGGATAAATTTATATTCTCCGCGATGTCCCCCGAGCGTGTCTCATACGCCCAGACGAGTGTATAGGCGAGTTCCTCTGCCTCGCGTGAGGTCAGTTGATTGAGTTTCTCGACCGTTCTTTTGAGCCGCTCGAGGCAGATGTAATTTCCTCTTCCCTTGACGAGCGTCGATTTGAACGGAACTATCTGCTGGAGTGTCGGGATGTCCTTGAAGAAGAGCTGCTCCTGAAGGTTTTTCGTGTTGGTTGAGACAATCACACGCTCGCCCTTGCTCAGTGCGAACAGCACGGCAGGAACAAGATATGCAAGTGATTTCCCCGTTCCCGTTCCTGCCTCGATGAGCAGGAATTCACCCTGTTGGAAGGCGTAATATACATCTTTTGCCATCTTGAGCTGGACATCCCGCCTCTTGAAATCGGGCAGGATGGAGGCAATAGCTCCATCGTTGTCGAACAGCTTCAGCACATCACTGAGCTCGAATCTGCGCTCGGTATCGTCCTTTTCCCCGCGGATACCCTCGAGATTGATGAGCATCTCCTCACGGGATTTTACATCGGGCAGAGATGCACTGCCCCGTTTTATCTCGAGTAGATTATAGATAGCCTCGGATAGCATAGCATCGAACTTGCCGGTGATGGATACGAGTTTATCGAGGAGTTCCTCCGGGAAACGGGCTGCATAGATTTTCAACCTTGGGACAATCTTTGCAAGGGTCGCGGCATCATCCGATGCCCGATGTGCTCTTTTTTGCTCGACAAGGAAAAATTTAGCGATATTCCCAAGGGATAGCCCGTTCAATCTCGGTATGAATATCTTGGACAATCTGTAGCTGTCGAATATCTGATTTGTTGGGGCGAATTTCCCGCACTCGATGAATGCGGTATCCAGAAAGCCTGCGTCAAACGATGCATTGTGTGCCCACAGGGGAGAGTCGCCGATGAAACCGGCAAAATCGTCGATTGCATCCTTCAGGCCTCTGGCGTCCCTGACATCCTCGTTCGTTATCCCTGTCAGGGTTGTGATGAATGTCGGGATAGGGCGTGTCGGCTTGACGAGCGTCGAGAAAACATCCTTTATCTCTCCGTTCTCCACGCGGACAGCGCCTATCTCGATTATCTCGTCGGTTGTCCTGTCGAGTCCGGTCGTCTCAAGGTCAAAGGCGACGAAGTTGTCAAAAATCGTTTGCATTTCCTCTCCGATATGATTAAGATACCAGAAAAGGGGTATAAGTCAAGTGGAGATACGATGCAGTTGCGGTGAGCTTCTCTTCGATGGCAGGAGGGTGAACTTTCATTATGTGAGGCTCGAGGGGGACAGGATAAGCATCAGGTGTGATGCCTGCGGCAAATGGCTTCTGCTTTCCACTGAGGCATCGTTCGAGTTCATCCGAGCATTCGAGAAAACGAGGAGAAGATAACTGAATGTTAAGCCAGTTGTTTTCCCTTGCAATATGAAGAAGAAAGCATTATAGTTGACAAAACTAAAGCAAACTGGTAGGATGAACGAAGCTTTGTTCGCGTAACATACCAAATTGGAAGGATAAGCGAAACCTTGTTCGCAAATATTATAGTTATCTGCAACTTCGGCTATAAGCCTATCAAAATTTTGAGGAAATAGTATGAAGGAAATCGAGCCGTTCAGCCTCTCGGCATTAGAGAGGATCGCAA
>NATO01000107.1 GCA_002085385.1 candidate division Zixibacteria bacterium 4484_93 | reverse complement strand
TTCTCCAGTTTCGTCAGGCTGGAAAGTGAGCTTATGTCGGTGATGTTAGTCCAGCCCAAAGAAAGCACCCGCAGGTTGGGCAGGCTCGAAAGAACGGAGAAATCTGTTATATTCTTGCAACCCCAAAGCTCCAGCCTCTCCAACTTCGTCAGGCTGGAAAGTGAGCTTATGTCGGTGATTTTAGTCCGTCTCAAATAAAGCTTCCGCAGGTTGGTCAGGCTCGGAAGAACAGAGAAATCGGTTATGCTATCACAATTCCAGAGTCGAAGCGACTGAAGACCCTTCAACTCGGTTAACGGTAAAAGCTCCTTTACAGGTGTTTTTTTAAAGCTCGAGAAGCCTCTTAACAACCTCGTCATCGATATATTCAAGATGAATAAACCTGATATCCTTCAGCGACTCCGTTGCCCCGAGAAAGAATTTCCTGCGTTCAGGCGAGCAGGGAAAGCCCCGTTCTGTCATCGAGCTTTCTTATGAACTCACCCTTACGGGGGAAGAGGAATATCTCCGCTGTCGCAGACACCTTGCCCGAGAAGAGATGACCACATCTGGCATTGTAGTCCGCATCGCCTATCACAATATGCGTATGAATCACCAGCTCGCCTGTCTCGAACTTCACCGATATGTTTCCCGAGAGGGTTGCTATCTCATAATCACCGGGAAACTCACGCTTTCTATACCTTTTCTCTGCCACATCGAAATAGCCGAGGGTCGGAGATGCTATCGAACCGATGCCAAAGAAGAAGCCAGATTTTATCCCGTTCTCCTTCGCAAACTGCTCAATCTTCTCGTTTACATCCTCCCCTGCCTCGATATGAAGAAGATAACCATCGTCAAACTTCCTTGCCAGCATCGGTTACTCCTTTCTTTTCTCTGATTCTTATACTCCGAATGAGCAGAACAAAGCAAGCGGTTACAATTCCAAGCAGAAGGCACATTACAACCTTACTTGGTTCGATTCGATATATACCATAATGCGTTAGATTAAAAGGTGAGAGCACAACAGCTATATTCAAGGCGATAATACCGAGTGAAATCCAGAGGAATCTGTTATTTTTCCAGACACTCCTTGCCGCCTGCTTCACACTCGAGCCATAAAGCGGGAATATCGAGAACCCCGACGCAAAAATAGCGAGGACGAACACAAGGGTTCTCGACTGGTTAAGGTAGCCCGTCCCTTTGAGGTTCCACAGGAAGAGAAAAAACATCTCAAGGGCAAGTAGGGCACCAAGAAGCAGTCCATCGGTGAACGGATGGAATTCCCAGAGCGGCTTCTCACCGTAGGTGGATTCTAACGAAAGAAGTGTTGTCAGAGGGAGGATTACGAACAGTCCGAGCCAGACCATATGGTATGGGGAAAGTATCGGGTATGGAATGGAAAAAAGCGACAGCCCAAGCATAGAGCCGGTCAAACCGAGCGAGACGAAGAAAAGATACAGTAGCAACTTCTCCACCCGATACAACGAGAACTCCGCATCCTTTAATGTGGGAAGTGGACAGGGCTTGGTTTCTACCTTCACATCGGCTATCTCTCCCGCGATACACAAGCCCCTGCCGTAATCCGCAATGGAGACATCCGATATCCGCATCGGCTCGAAGTCGGAGATACCAGTCCCCACATAAGCAAGCCTGTAACCCGACTCCTTCAGCATAGCAACAACCCTGAGCTTACCCCTCTCTCCAAGCTCAGGGAGAAAAAGGATATCGGTATCCTCTATCCTGCCTGCAACGGTATCCAGTTTCTCCTTTTCCACTATCGCCATCGTTCCAGGGAGTTTCGGGATAAACCCTGCTTCCTGAAAAATAACAAGCTTCTTTCCGCCCTTTATAGACTGTTCGATACTACTATATATTTGCGGATTTAGTGCATACTTTATCCCAAGAATTCCCACAAATATAAACCCTTTTTCTTCCGTATCCTGTGGATGAGTAATCCTGTATGCAAACCCGAACTTTTCCACACCCTCCGATGAAACACTGGCAATCTTCTCATGGAGTTTATCCCTCAGCACTATATCGAGCTTGTAGACATCCTGATTAAGATAAGCATACTCACACAAATTAAGAAGCTTTTGTGCATCTCCCTTTAAGACTGAGATGGTATCCTGCCCCGCTCTGAATTCCATCTGGATACCTTTTATCTCATCCGCTCTCTCGAGCAGAAAAGGCTCAAGCTCACCGATGAGTTCCTTTCGCATACCTGTTCTTCTGACAAGTTCAAATATTCCGATTTCCCTTTTTGAGCCCCAGATAATACCATCTTTTGAATAGATAAGGTTCGACAGCGACGCCATCTTAAGAAGCAACCCCAGAGAATCCCTTGTGTAGTTGTCGAATACCTCCTCATCGACAGCGAATAGCTCCTCCAGTTCAACTTTCTGTGGGTCGACAACTATCTTTTTCCCGTTGGCAACAGCGGACACAACACTATTGTGTTCCTTGAGGAGGAAATTGTCTGAATCGATGCAGAGGCAGTCGATGTCATTCATTTTGTACAGGAGCTCGGGATAGCGCATATAAAACCCTTTCTTCCCTGCCCTGACAAATGAGGAGAGGATAGCAAAAAAGGCAGGCACAGGAAAGATTATCCCGAATGTTGCAGCGAGGAGACAGGCAAGATTACCAACGATGTTCTCGATATCCACACCCTTTACCCAGCCGATAAAAAAGGTGGCAAAGATGACAAACATAACAGAGTAATAGACCTTCGGTGATATAGGGAAGATAGTTGAGAAAGCCTTTGGCTTTTCGTATCGATACTGAGGAAGATTGCCAAGCATCGTGTTCTCACCGGTCGCAACAACTATTCCGAGAGCCCTCCCGGATTTCACTACCGTGCCGGCAAAGAGCATATTCCTCTGCTGGTCAGGAGGGGTATCTTCTGCCAGTGGCTCAGGAGACTTGGAAACCTCTGCCCCTCCCTCGAACAGGTTGCTCTCATCGACAGTGAGCAAAAATGAGCAGAATATCCTGACATTAGCCGGGACCCTGTCCCCCGAGAGTAGCTCGAGCACATCCCCAACAACAATAGCGGTCACCGGAACAGAAACAAATTCACCATCACGGAGGACATTTGCCCTCGGCAGGAAGCGTCCCTTGATGGAAAGAAAAAGATAGGTTATCTCGGTAAAGTAAAACCGAAAGATAGGATAGATAACCCCGGCAATAAGAAAAATAATGGAAAGTATGGGCTTTTTGTCGATGTAAAATAGGATAGAAATAAATATGGGTAAGATGGAATGCAGTGCCTCTTTAATAAACTTCTTTCTCGGGAGGTGCCACTCTTCTGGCGATATGTTCTCACCCTGATGAACGAGCCTCTTTTTTGCTTCTTCCCTGGACAGACCGGATGCTGTATCCGTCTGGAGAAAGCGCGCTATCTCCTCCACTGTGAAGGAGTGCCACGGGGTATCCCAGTTCATCTATTTCCCCCTATATCGATATTCCAGTCTCTCATACTGCTCAAGAATTTATAATCGGTCATATCGAGGTGAAGCGGCGTAATTGCAACATAACCTTCCTTCAAGGCAGTATAGTCACCATAGGAAGCTGAATCCGAGCATATCATCTCGCCATCCATCCAGTAATATGTTCTCCCCTTCGGGTCTTTACGCCTCTGAAACCAGTCGTTAAAATAACTTTTCCCTTGCTTAATATATTTAACACCCTTTATCTCCTCGAGTGGCAGGTCAGGGATATTCACATTTATCAACACATCATCGGGAATGCCATTTTCCAGCACATACCTTACGACAGCCAGGGCGACCTTTTTAGCCGTTCCGAGGTTATCCCCTTTAACGCTGTCGATGGAAAAGGCGATAGATGGAACGGACAGAAGTGTCCCCTCGGTTGCAGCAGAGACTGTCCCGGAGTAAATAATAGCGGCACCTGTATTGGCGCCGAAATTTATCCCCGAGAGGACAAGACGAGGAGGATGACTGATTATCTCCCTTACCGCAAGTTTAACACAGTCGGCGGGGGTGCCATTCACGGCATAGCCAAAGAGCTTTCCATCCCTCTTTATCTCTGTTATTCTCAAAGGAACGGTCAGGGTTATTGCATGACCGATTGCACTCTGCTCCCTGTCCGGCGCGACAATCACAACATCATCAAACAACGAAGCCGCCTCCGCAAGAGCAGATATACCCGAAGAATATATGCCGTCGTCGTTGGTCACAAGTATAGCCATACAATTCTCAATTTATTTATCGCCAGGGAAAATGCAAAGGATTTCTTGATTTACCACATCGAGATTGCAAGCCGAAGTAATCTTTTTATTGCAGGTTTGCCCTTCGGATGAGCTCCGTCTCAATCTCGGCTTTTTTGCGTGCAAACCTTCTCTCGCTTGCTTCGACCCTATCCAGACGCTCCGCCAGAGCGAACATCTCATCAAGCTCGGCAGGCTCCTGGGCATAAAACTCAAGGTTGCTGCGATTCCAGCGAAGGAAAGCAAGCCTGAAGGCAGTATCCTCGTAGGTATAAGATAGTGCAAAATCGGAGTAGTTCCTATACTCCGACACCACTTCGGAAATTAGCTCAATCTTGGCATTCTCTGAGGGTAAAAACAGACCCATATTAAAGTAAAATATAAAATATCGCGGACAAGTCAACAACAGATTTCACTTCAGCAGAATAATATTCCCGGATATGGATGTCCTCTCTGTTCTCACCTTAACGGCATAAACCCCGCTGGGGAAATCTGCTATGGGAAGGGAGATAGTGTTCTTCATCATATCAAATTCCAGTACCTTCTCGCCAAGTGCGTTGAATATCTCCACCGATGCTACCTTGCCCTTATCTTTTTTGACCTCTATCGTGATAGACGAATTAGCAGGATTCGGGAAGATATTAAGAGCCAATTCCTCAGGGCGATACTCGGTTATGGACGAGTGGGAGAAGGAGAGATTTACTGTTATCGGATAATCGACATAGTCGCCGCATACTCCCCTCGCCACAAGGTCGAGAACCATCCTCTTGTCCGATGAATCAGAGGTAGCGGTCGGGGATATAAACTGAAGCCAGAGATTCTCGGACCCACCTGGGGGTATATCGTATCCTCCAGGTCCAAAAAAAACACTTGTTGCCCAGATGGGAAGCGTCTTAACCCAATCAGTTATTGAATTGAAACTACCCGGCGGAGAGGCGAAACTGTCGAATCTGGCACGGAGGCTAAACCTATCGTAACCGTTAAGCACCCCGCTTTCCCAGGGCGAATCTATATAGGAGATGAACAATCCAAGGTCGACAGAGCATTCGGAGAGATTGACAATATTTATCGCCTCCTCCGACACCACCGTCTCACAGAGGGAAGAAAAGCAATGATATTAATTTCTTCATTAAGATATCTCTTTATGATAGATTATATAAAATTTAAGTGCAGAAGTCAATATTTCTTAGAACATAACAAGAAGGGCAATACTCCCCCCAGGATGTATTACCATCGGCTCGATTTCAACGGCAAAAGCCTGACAAGAAGGATGCTCTATCTAAGGATAGCTGGAGTATCTCTTACTGGATTATCTTCATTATCTCATCGAATAAATCTTCAGGTGCAACAATTTTGCCCAGATTGGCTACCTCACCCAGAATCGCTCTGGTTTCGTTGTGCGATTCCCGTGCTGCAACGAACAACACCGGAATATTGTGCGTTCGGCAGGCGAAGAGAATATCCGAGGGCGAACTGACAACACCAGGAATCGGCATCAGCTTGTGGACATAAGCGACTACCACATCAGCTTCACCCTTGCCGATGTGATTAATATATTTACCGTGTCCGTCAAACCCGTTTGAGACAGGCATTGTGTTAATCCCTTTTACTGCCAACCGTGTCAGAACACCCGGGTCAGTCCCTTCGAAATACGCTACCGTTGCTACATCTTTCCTTCTTGTTTAGCTATTATTAAATTATACCCATCCGCGCAGCTTCATCGCCTCAACAACACGGGCAACAGCAACAAGATAAGCGCCAAGCCTATTGTGTACCCTCTTTTCAGTTGCCATATCGTGCACAGCGTGGAACGCCTTGGTCATCTTGGCATCGAGCTGCCTGTGAACCTCATCGAGAGTCCAGTAGTAGTTGTATGCGCCCTGGACCTGCTCGAAGTATGATACGGTGACGCCACCAGCATTTGCGAGGAAATCGGGGATGACATAAACTCCATTTTCATAGAGAATTCTGTCTGCCTCGGGCGTTGTTGGACCGTTTGCGAGCTCGCATATAATCTTCGCCTTGACCCTGCCAGCGTTCTCGGCTGTAATCTGGTTCTCGAGCGCCGCCGGGAGGAGGACGGTGACATCCAGCTCAAGCAGGTCAGCATTCGAGATAGGTTGTGTCCCAGGGAAGCCGGCAACCCTGCCAGTTGCGAGCTTGTGCTCAACGAGTCCCTTTATATCTATCCCGTTGGGATTATAGATTCCTCCCTTGGAATCAGATGCAGCAACAAGCTTCAGACCGAGCAAATCCTCGCCAAGAATAGCTCCGAACTGTCCGGCATTACCGAACCCTTGAATAGCCATTGTCTTTCCAGCGAGGTCAATGCCGAGCACATTTGCGGCCTCACGGACAGTGTAAATCCCGCCGCGGGCAGTTGCATCGCCCCTGCCCTGTGAACCACCGATAGGTATCGGCTTACCAGTTATAACCGATGGATGATGATATCCTTTTATCTTCTCATACTCATCCATCATCCATGCCATAATTTGGGGTGTGGTGTAGACATC
>NATO01000106.1 GCA_002085385.1 candidate division Zixibacteria bacterium 4484_93 | reverse complement strand
CACAACTTTTCCTACAAGTCCTTCTGGAACAACTGCCGGAAGGTTTTTTGCAACCCCATCTTTTGTGCCCACATTGACGACGGCGCTGCCCGAATATCGGGGAACCCCGCGCCCAACAATCTCACCCAGAAGGAGAGATACCCCTTTTTTCTCTTTGAAATTCAGGATTTTCTTGAGCCGTTCATTCTCCTTCTCATACTTCAAGAGCCTGTCCACTACCACACGAAGGCTTGCCAGCTCCCGTTTCAGCCGTAGGTTCTCCTCGCGATAGTTCTTGAAATTCCTCATCATGCTCCAGCCAGACTTAAACGGATAAAACACTGTCGAGACGCAGCTGGAGGCAATCTTGTTCTTGGTTCCCTTTCCAAGGGAGTTCAAGAGTATTGCAATCAGTATTATAACCAGATAGACAAGAAGCAACCTTTTTCGGAAGATTTTTGTTCTCTGTGCCATCAAACGGTGTTGAGAAGATCAATGACCTCCTGCGGGAAGACTGCATTCATCAACTTTTCCCTGTTCACGGGCTCTTTCAGGATAAGCGATAGTTGTGCGATGACGGTTATATGCGTGGTCAGTTCGTGCTTGGGGACGGCAACCAGAAAGAGCATATGAACAAAAGCCCCATCGAGTGCATCAAAATCTATACCGGCATCCGAACGTCCAAAAGCGATAACCAACCCCTTGACAGCCTCAGTCCTCGCATGTGGAAAGGCGACACCAAACCCGATGCCTGTGGAGAGGAGTTTCTCCCGCTCCATAGTGTCCTGATAAAGTTTCTCCTCATCCAGAACAAGCTCACTCTGTGCAGCAAGCTTTACCATCTCGCGAATGACTTCTTTTTTGGTGGTGGATTCGAGGCTAAAATTTACCAGCTCCGAACGGCAAAACTGTGAAAGATTCATCAATTCCTTTCTATCTTCTCCGCCTTCTCTGGCAGCATAATCGGGATGCCGTTTTCGATTCGGTAGCGGAGGGAACATCTATGGCAAAGAAGGCAATTACCCACCTCATCATATTCAAGTTCGCCCTTGCAAACAGGGCAGACAAGGAGTTCAAGAAGTTTTTGGTCGAGCATTCTTTACCTCCCTGTAGACACCCATATCTCTGTATCTTTTAAGCCGTCTCTCAACGAGCTTCTCAGGTTCATACAGTTTGAACCTCTCAATCTCATCCACAAGCTGTTTTTTAAGCGTTTCGCCCATTTTCTCCGGGCTCCAGTGCGCGCCTCCCGGCGGCTCCGGGACAATTTTATCTATCATTCCGAGCTCGAGCAGGTCATTTGCAGAAAGTTTCAGAGCCTCTGCCGCCTCCGGTGCCTTCGCTCTATCCCGCCAGAGGATTGCAGCGCACCCCTCCGGGGAGATTACAGTATACCACGCATTCTCAAGCATCAAGACTACATCACCGACACCTATTCCCAGTGCACCGCCGGAGGCTCCTTCACCTATTATTGCGATGATGATAGGGGTCTTAAGCCGTGCCATCTCAAACAGATTACGGGCTATCGCCTCCGCCTGCCCGCGCTCCTCGGCACCTACACCGGGAAACGCACCGGGTGTATCTATAATCGAGACCACCGGTAGATGAAACCTCTCGGCAAGCTTCATAGCACGAAGAGCCTTCCTGTAACCCTCAGGATGTGGCATACCGAAGTTCCTTTTAATATTCTCTTTGGTGTCTCTGCCCTTCTGCTGCCCGATGAGGACAAACCTGTGCCCATCAATTGTGCCAAAGCCAGTAACTACCGCCTTATCGTCGGCATAGTTCCTGTCACCATGTATCTCGATAAAATCTGTTACAAACATCCTGACATAATCGAGCGTATAGGGACGGTTAGGATGCCTGGCAACCCGCACCCTCTGCCAGCGTGTGAGCCCGGAGTAAGTTTTCCTCTGGAGCTCGGTGAGCCTCTTTTCAAGCAGGGAAATCTCGCTGGTAAGGTCCAGATTGTTCTTCTCCTGAAGCTTTTTCATCTCGTCAATCTTGCGGGCAAGCTCCAGAAAAGGCTTTTCAAATTCAAGAACAAAATGAGACATATCACCCACCTCCAAAAAGGCTTTTCAATATAATATCCTTTTAAAACAAAATCAAGTATTTTTGCACCCTTTACCTCCTTGCAATTCTCAAGAGACGGTTGGTAATAAACCAGAGCAGGAAGTGGCTCACGGTGCAGGAGAACCAGATAACATCCATCGGGAAGCGGATGTGCCTATACTTCTGGAAGAACTTGAAAAGTGATATATGATGATGCCAGATACTCCTTGTCATATGCTTGCTTGTGGAGCCGCCCCAGTGGTGGATAATCCTTGCCTCGGGGAGGTAGTATATTTTGTATCCTGCTTTCCTTATTCTGATAGAAAAGTCGATATCTTCCACAAATAGGAAGAACCGGGTGTCCATCATCCCAATACGGCGGTAAAGTTCGCTCCGGACAAGAAAATATCCTCCTCCGCCAGCCTCTATTTCTGCTATCTCCCCAGGGATAGCAAGCCGTTTATCTCTTACCTTTCCAAGAGATGGCAACCAGGCAATAAATGATTTTCTACTGATAAGAAGGTCAAACACAGTTGGCACAATACGAACATTTGGAACGGGCTCACCGTTGGCATCCACCATCGAACCTATAACAGCCCCTGCCTCCGGGGTCCTGTTAAGAAAACCGATAAGCGGGTCGAACGATGTATCGTTCACCACGACATCCGGATTCAAAAGAAGAATATACTCTCCCGTCGAGTGCTCGAAACCTGTATTGCAACCTGCTGCAAAGCCGAGGTTCTCTTCATTGGGAACAAGCTTTACCTGAGGATACCTCTCTCTGACAGCGACGACTGTTCCATCAGAGGAGGCATTGTCCACCACAATCAGCTCAAACTCCGCTATCTTTGGTGGATGAGAGAATATAGAGTCAAGACAGTTGAGCAGATACTCCTTGCAGTTGTAGCTTACTATGATTATCGACAGGGTTTTCATCAGCCTGAACCGGTGGCTCGCTTCTCTCTTTCCGTGTCGGGCATCCTGCCAAATCGGAGCTTCCAGACTAAAAAGAAAGCCTCCTTTATTATCCCTCTGGATATCTTCGACTCACCGAGCAACCTGTCCTCGAAAATAATCGGTATCTCCTTCAGCCTGAAGCCCTTGCGCCAGAGCTTGTAGCTCAACTCAATCTGGAATGCGTATCCGTCCGATTTTACCTGCGACAGGTCAAGGGAGCCGAGTGCCTCGCGCCGGAAGCACTTAAATCCACCAGTGGCATCGTGGACAGGTAGCCCTGTAACCATCCTGACATACAGGTTCGCAAAATATGAAAGAGCCCATCTCTTGAAGGGCCAGTTCTTCACACCACCACCCTTGATATAGCGTGAACCGAGAACAAGGTCATACTCCTTCGCTACCCTTATAAACTCCGGCAGATATTCCGGCTTATGGGAGAAGTCAGCGTCCATCTCGAAGATGAGCTCATATCCCCTCTCAAGCGCCCAGTAGAACCCGGAAACATAGGCAGAACCAAGTCCCAGTTTCCCCGCTCGGTGCAGAACATTAATTCTTTTATTCTCCGAAGCGAACCTGTCGGCAATCTCACCTGTCCCGTCGGGAGAGTTATCATCCACTATCAGCATATCAATCCTATCATCCTGAGAAAGAACCTCAGTTACTATCCGCTCGATATTCTCCCGCTCATTGTAGGTCGGCATCACAACGAGAAACCTGTTCATATCTCTCCTTATCAGGCTAAATATACCACCACAATGACCGTTAAACCCCAAAAGAGAATATTAAGAAGAAACGGCTTATCTGTCAACAACAATCGCTCGGGAGATTCCCCTTTTCCTTCTCGCTTAACAAGAAAAAGGTATCGGAAAAAGCCATACAGAACAAATGGGACAGTTGCTGCCATTCTCATATGCCCGAACTGAGCCTCTGTCCTTGCCGAGAAGACATAGAGCATATAAACCACCAGCGTCGCAGACAGGATAATAAGTATCGCATCATCTAAAAAATCTGCCGTGTAAAGCGATGCGGTCCTCCTGGAGACATTCTGCTTGACTATCTCAGACCTTCTCTTCCCGAGAACAATAAAAAGGGAAAGCAGAGTCACAGATACGAGTAGCCAGGACGATATCTCCACATCGATGACCACAGCCCCGGCAGCTGTTCTTAACACAAAGCCGGATGCAACACAGAGGATGTCCAGTATTACCACCCGCCTAAGATATATACTGTATAAAATGTTAATCAAAAGGTAAATAAGAATGATAATGGCAATCCTTGGGTCAAGCAAAAATGAGAGATATATCCCCATCGCTCCAAAGAGACTGGCGAAGATATATGCAAAAGAAAGCGAAAGCTCACCGGAGGCTACAGGACGATGCTTCTTCACAGGATGAGCCCTGTCATCCTCCCTGTCCTTTATATCGTTGTAAATATACACAGCGGATGAGACGAGAATGAATATCCCGAATGTGGCAAGAACCCTCAAAACTGACGAGCTATCCGTGAGCCTGCGAGCGAAAACTATCCCGGCAAACACGAACACATTCTTTGTCCACTGAGCAGGACGCATAGACTTGATGAGCGGAATTATCATCCTCTCTTTTCCTTCCTAACGACGACAACAAGCGAGATGATGGTGAGTATAATTCCCAGAGCGCTTAAAATTTTGCCCATCCGATAGTATTTAGAGAGATACCTAAACTCGACTTTATGCTGACCTGCGGGGATAAAAATCGATTGGATTGCACCATCGGATTTGAAAATCTCTGTTCTTTTCCCATCGATTGTCGCCTGCCAGAGTGGATAGTATGTTTGTGATAGCACGAGGAATGCATCGGCAGGAGCGGAAACATCGACTGTTACTTTATTTGGAGAAAATAGGGTGATATCCATCTCCCCGTCGATTTCTCCCTTCCTTCCAGCAAGGGAAGCCCCTCCCTTCGGCTCTTTTTCCAGAACAACAGTTTCAAAGGGGTTGAAATCCTGATGCTTAACATAGGATATTGCATCATCCTCCGAACCTGCAATCCTGTATCCGGCAACCAACCAGACAAACTTAACATCCGTTTTGTTGAGATAAACCGTCCATTTGTTGGGAGCCTGGAATATAGGTTCATACCCATCCAGAAGCGGGTCAGAGTACGCCTGCGGGAGAATAAGATACTTGACATTCAAGAGGTCAGCAACAGGCTTTTCCATCAGGATATCGCT
>NATO01000012.1 GCA_002085385.1 candidate division Zixibacteria bacterium 4484_93 | reverse complement strand
TGTTCCAACTCCCTTTTCGCTTGAGATTTGAAGGTTCCCGCCGTGCACCTTGATGATATTATCAGCGATTGTAAGCCCGAGCCCTGTCCCCTCACCGATATCCTTTGTGGTAAAGAACGGCTCCGTAGCACGCTGGCATATCTCATTCAGCATACCGACACCTGTATCGGATACCTCGATGGAAACAGACCTGCTTCCGAGGGAGAATTTTATGTTGATTTCCCCTCCCTTTCTCGTTGCCCAGACCGCATTGTCAAGGATATTCTTCAGTGCTATGCCGGTAAGCTCCTTATCGATAAATATATCGGGCAGTTTTACCGAATTATCGATGTGGATACGGGATAGCTCATCAGAGAAGTTTTTTGCTACCACGCTGTGTACAAGCTCCTCCAGATTCTGCTGATTTCTGGTCGGGACAAGCGGCTTGGAGAAAAGCACAAGGTCATCGATTATCTTTCTTGCCCGCCTTGCATTCTGTAAAGCCACCTCGAGGTTGGTTCTGGCTTCATCGGGGAGTTCTTCTTTACCGAGGGCAAGCTCGACATACCCCGTTATAACCCCGAGTGGTTTGTCCAGCTCCCTCACTATACCGGATGCAAATCCACCGAGGGTCGCAAGCTTCTCTGCCTGAGAAAGCCTCTGCTTCAGATGCTTTATCTCCGTCTCCTCCTTGGCATACACCACTATCCCGTAAAAGTTCTCGTTGGTATCATATAGAGGATATGTCGTGAGTTCATAAGAGCCTTTGAAATGCGGGAATGTTACCTCCTCTGTGAAGCTGGTCTTAAAGTTTCTGCACTTGACAATCGCGCTCGATTCGGACGGCTTCGTTCTTCCCATAACCACTGAGAAAAAGTTCTTCCCGATAAGTTCTCTCGGGTGGGTTCCCACGAGTGCGGCGAGCCTTTTGTTGACCTTGCGGAAGTTGAACTTTTCATCGAGTATGCAGATGATATCGGATATATTGTCGAATGTCTGTTGCCACTCCTGCTTACTCTGAAAAACTATCTGGCTCAGGTTCTTCAGCTCATTGAAGCGGTCCTGGAGCGCCTTGTTGTAAAGCGATATCCTGTTGGTCATCTTGTTGAAGTTACTGGCAAGTAGCCCGAACTCATCGTTGCTGCTCTCATCGAGACGGAAATTAAACTCACCGTCAGCCACACGCTGAACCCCCTCGAGAAACTTGCGCAGAGATGAGGTTAACTCACTTGAAACGGCTATCCCCAGAAGAATCGCTACAATTATCACAAACGCCAGAAAAACTCCCCCAATCAAGAGGAGATACTCTCTTTCAACCTTCAGGACATTGCCGGGGACAAGCCCAATAATCACATATTTACCGGACTGACAGTATGCGGCAAGCGGTGTTCCCCAGGTCCTTTTTGCCTTATTCCTCGGTATAATTCCCACGGGGGCAAGTTTATTTGTTTCCATAACAAAGCTGGCAGGAAGCTCCGGTTCCTCATCAGATATAGCCCCCATTTTGCTGTAAAAGACCATCTTGCAAACATTTTCTTCTGGCTTTGCCACCAGAAACAGCTCCCGGGGGAAACCCGTCGAGAACAGGCGAACTGTCGGTATGACATCGGACTCAGATGGGGAACTGCCTAGCTGCTCGTGTATTATTCTCATTGTCGAAAGGAGGGTCGAAAGCTGCTGGTTCTCGCTCGATATGCTGGAACTCCGCTCAATGAATGCCAGAAGCAACACCACTGTAAGAACAACCGTCAACACAAAGTAGACCGTTACCTTGCGGGAAAACCTATACTGCATATCTCCTCTCTTGCTATTCCGATTTCTTGAAAAATATTTGTTAAATCTATTATGTAAAAGCGGATTTGTCAAGTGTTAAAAACAGGTTTGACAATGCGAGGAGGAGAGTATATATTCAAATTTGTGTTTCCGTAATCTTAATTATATGAGGAGGAAAAATGCGAGCAACTCTCGTCCTGATACTATTCCTGATAACAACTACGGCAGTTTTCTCTGCTGAATACAGCAGTTCGAAGTTTATCGTGGCGATAGACAGAGAATTCCTGCCCCGGTTAAATATTGAGAAGAATGTAGTTGCTACAACCGGGATTCCTGAGATTGATTCCCTGAACCGCCGGTTCGGCGTCAGCGACATAAGGCTACTTATCAGGCGCTCTGCCACATCGCCGAGGTGGAAGAGGTATAACAACATATTTGTCTTCGTTTATGAGGATTCAACCGATGCACAGATAGTCTGCAACGAATATAGGAAATTGTTATCGGTTGAATTTTCTCATCCGAGCTGGCTCGACAGATATTGCCTGACACCAGATGACCCGTTCTTTTCATCTCAGTGGATGCACCAGAATATTCAGAGTGAGTTTGCCTGGGGAATGACGAGAGGTTCGAGAACCGTTATACTTGCTGCTCTCGATTCCGGGATAGACTGGGACCATCCTGACATAATGGGCAATATCTGGGTGAATCCGGGTGAGGACATAGACGGCGATGGTGAACTGTTCGATATCGACGATATGGATGGTCTCGACAACGACCTGAACGGCTATATCGATGACCTCATAGGATACGATTTTATCGACAATTGCCGTGATGCCTACCCCGGTGAGGATGGTGATGACCCGGATAATGACCCATCCGATTTCATACTCGATGGGCATGGAACCCATATATATGGAATAATGGGCGCCGTGGGTAACAACGCTATCGGAGTTGTCGGTGTCAACTGGAATGTATCTCTTATGGCTCTCCGCTCGGGCTACCTCCGGGATGATGGCGAGGGGTTCCAGGACTACGAGGCAAAGGCAAATGCGATAATTTATGCTGTTGAAAACGGTGCAGATGTAATAAATATGAGCTTTGGAAGCTACCATCCGGATGATACTTTCAACGACCTTATCCAGGATGCCTGGGAAGCAGGAGTAATTCTCGTTGCCGCAGCAGGAAATGAAGCTACATCATCGAGGTCGTATCCTGCTTGCTACAGTCATGTCATATCCGTTGCCGCCACCAATAGACTCGACCTCAAAACCGATTTCTCCAACTATGGCTACTGGGTCGACATCTCTGCACCCGGGGAAAACATCATGAGCACATTCCCTGATGATACATACCAAACACTCAGCGGCACATCGATGTCATCACCCATCGTCGCAGGTGCAGCAGGACTCCTCCTTTCCTACTTTCCTGATTCGTCGAATGAGTGGATTGTCTCACGGCTGCTTGGCTCCGCCGACCCGATTGATTCTCTCAATCCCGACTCTCTACGGGGGAAACTGGGAACAGGTAGATTAAACCTTTTCAATGCAATAGGACAGCTGGTATTCCCATCGATTCATCTCTTTTCTTATCGGATGGATGATATCGGTGGAAATGAAGATAATATTATCGACCCGGGCGAGACAGGGGAAATCATATTCTCATTCTGCAACGACCCCGGCTGGCATACGGCAACCGATATCTTACTGACAGTTTCAACCACCGACCCGACAGTAACTATCCTCGATGACACCGTCTATACGGCTGAAATTGCCCCCGGCGACACACAGGAAATCCCTGTCAGACTTTCATTCACCCCGGACACAACGGCTCACAGGGTCAGGTTCCGCTGGGAGATACATTCCGCTGAAAGAAGAAGGTTCATAGGCAGCATAAACCCCATACTCGGACGCCCGGAGATACTCCTTGTCGATGCAAGCGGCGACTCGACATACAGAGAAGCTTACACTATATATACACTTGCACCTCTTCACCTTGTGTGGCATACCTGGGACAAATATTCACAGGGGATTCCCTCTCTATCGGATATTACACCATATCGGACAATCGTCTGGTTCACAGGGGATTCAATACCTACCACAGAGGAAGCAGAGTTGCTGTGCAACTATATGGACACCGGCGGTAAGAGCCTGCTGCTGACAGGACAATACATTGGGAATGCCATCGGTGGGACAGCACTTTTCTCCGGGTATCTTGGTGCCGAGCATACATCGGACAATGTTGGCTCAAGATTCTTCATTTCTGGTGTCAACAGCATACCTCATACTGACAGCATAATGGTACCGGATAGCATAATAGTCACCGGTGGGATAGTGCGTAATCAGGTAAATATGTCCGGAGCGACACCAATAGGCACGGGAATTGGAGTTCTGCGATATGAGGGTGACCCTGATGAGAATTACGCAGGAATCTTTAACGAGAACTCAACGGTCTATCTCGGCTTCGGCTTCGAGGCAATAAATGACGCTCCTCTTGGCTTCTCGTCCAAATACCAGCTGGGCAGGCGGATATTAGAATACCTCGGATACGATTTCAGCGGCGTAAAAGAGGAAAAGAAAACAGAGAAGAAGTCGTTGTTATACACTTTCCCAACCCCTTGCAATGCCACCGCGTATATTGAGTTCTATCTACCAGAAGATGATAAGATTAGCATATCCTTATATAACATAAAGGGTGAGAGATTGCTTATTCCGGTATCGGGAGGTTTCTTCACAAAGGGCAGGCACAGGCTTCAGGCTGACCTGACCGGGCTTTCAACCGGACTGTATATCGTCTCGCTGAAAGGGAAACATTCCGACTGTAATGCCAAGCTGCTATATCTAAAGTAGATATTGCCTCAGCCATTTCTTCGCTTCATCGGGGGTATCTACCTCGCCTGTATAGTAAGCATACTTCAGCAATCTTATTAGTTTTCCAACCGCTTGCCCGGAAACAGTTGCACTTTTCTTGATGAAATCGCCGCAAATCCAATCGGGGAAATCTGTTCTATCAAAATCGATATGAACTGGTTCCTTCCCGCTCAGGCGACGGATTATGCCAGAAAGTATGCTGGCAGGTCTAATGTAACCCGATACAATAGCAGGCAAAACATCCCCTGTTTTCTCGGATTCTGCAAGTATATAGCAGCAGTCTAACACTCCGAGGATATCTGCTTTCCGTCTCCTGTCAAAGTTAAAATCCTTGCCGATAACATCCGAAACCGCTTGTCTCCCTCTCCGGACAAAGAGCTGATATAGAAGTGCGGAGAAATGGAGCAAAACCGAGTGCCTTGGAGATAGTTTCGATATGGTTTTAAGTGTCATTGAATACGCTTTCGCATCTCCTTGAAACAGCTCATCAAGCGATGGAGAAACAAACTTGAGCAGCCCGAGACGGAACATCATCTCGACACTACGCTTTCTCCCCGGAGCGCGAAGAAGAAGAATGCACTCCTCCCTCTTTCTGTCAGCCGAAAGCAGAGATATTCTATCTGCCATATCTACCAGAGCGTTGCGTGTATTCTTTTCAAGCTTAAAATTCAGTTTCCCTGCGTATCTTATTGCCCTCAGCATTCTTAGATAATCCTCCTCGAATCGCAGTTGCGGTTCTCCGATGGTCCGAATAACCCTTCTGTCTATGTCCTCTATACCACCAGAGAGGTCAACAATTTCAAGGGTCGGGAGCCTGAGTGCGAGAGCATTTATGGTAAAATCACGCCTCTTCAGGTCATCCTCAATTTTGTCAACAAAGCGGAACTCCGCCTGCCTGCCGTAACATCTCAAATCCTCCCTCATTCTCGAAATCTCAACGAGGTAACCTGCTTTCTTGAAACGATAAAAATGGTATTTCCCTGTGCCAACACAGGCTGCATAAGGGAATAACCTCAAAATAATAGGGTCAGGGGCGTTGGTAGAAATATCGATATCGTATGGAGTTTTCCCAAGTAGAATATCTCTGACAAATCCACCAACGGGGTATGCATCATATCCAGATTGGCTGATAGAGCCACAGACTCGTTCGGCAAATCGCAGGACTCTCTCCTGAGAAGCTGTCAGATTTCCTCTTACTATTTTCATCTTACCAGTGAGGTCCTTATCCCAAATCTTTGATAGTTGTAGCCTTTTTTATCATCCATCTCACTAATGACAGGCGAGTTAGCAATGGTTCTGTAATAAGTATAGTCAAGAGATAGACTTATCCTGCCGGAAATATGGTAAGTTATGCCAGCATCGATACGATGAGCCTCATTCTTCCTGAAGCGGTGCAGAGGGTCGACAGACGGATGCTTGTCTGATGTGTAAAACCTCTCAAAGTATTTGTAATCCGCGGATATGCAAACCTTCTTCAAAGGAGTTAAATCAAGGCTAAACATATATTGGTTCTCCTCGAACGAATTATCCGGGTCATCGGAGCTTGTCCCACTCGTCTCACCGATTGTATCGTATCCCCTCGCATCCGAGAGCTTGAAGCTGTAGCCTGCTCCAAATGCCACATTCCTTACCGAGTATGTCAATCTGACAAACGGAACATATTCAGTGCAATCATATTCGAGGAACTGTTTATTGTAATACTTTATGTAGCTTTTGCAACCTGCCTTAATATCGAAAGATTCCAAAATGGAATATCTGACAGATGCCTCGAACTTATTCAGTGCATACGAGAACCATACCCTTTCCCCGGACAGTTCATAGCTGTGGTATTTCTTCACCTTTACCTCCGGAGAGTAAGTATATATAAGATAAATAGATAATTTTTTGATGTAACTTCTTTGCTCAAGGGAAAATAGAACATCATTTTTAACATTATTTATTAAGAAACTCCTGTATCTTACTGTAAATCTCGATGATAACTTGCAGTCTCCTACCCGATAGTAATATTTCGGCGTAATTGAGACCCTTGTAACCATATCATCGTATGTCTCGATTCCGAATGTGGTATCACCATTCAGGAAATCCTCTTTCTCTTCCTTGGAAAGCAGGCAAATATTGGAATTGTATCTGACATTTACATAAGCCGAGTATGAGAAATCGCCGAAGGTGTAGCCGGGAAGAAGAGTAAAGAGGAATATTAGAATAAGGACTGTTTTACTTTCTCTCAAATTCTTTTAATCTCTTCAGCAGTTTGGTGCGTTCAGCCTCGCAGTTTGCCAGGTCTCGCTCCAGCTTTTCGAAGCGCCCCTCCTTGGTCTTCTTGTAGACCCTATAGATTATAGCAAGTGCAACCAAGAGAACAAGCAACGGAAAGACAGAGAGGACATCGACTGGCCAACCTTGTATAAGCCCATAGAGAAAAACTGTATTGAGTAAAATCACGCTTATCATCCAGATAATCATTAAATTTCTACCTCCTTTTATCGGTTTTCATAATGGCGGCAAGTGCAATGGAATTGAGTTTTGTGTCAGCCGAATCGGAACGGGAGAGAAGCACTATCGGTGATTTCGCTCCAAGTATCACGCCGCCTGTCTTAACATTTGAGAGATAGATAAGCGCCTTGACACAGGCGTTTATAACAACTATATCGTGAGCGAGGAATATATCGACATCGCCAGCAACAGGAGATTTTACGCCTTTTATCTCTGCTGCCCTCTTTGAGAGGGCGATATCCATCGCTAAGGGACCATCGAAGATGACATTCCCCAGTTGTCCCCTTTCCGCCATACGGGAGATGAGAGCAGCATCCATAGTCTCTTCCATCTTAGGATTTACCGTCTCCACCACGGCAAGCCCGCAGACCTTCGGTGTTTCAATTCCGAGGCATCTGGCATAGGATACCGCATTCTTCAGGATACTTATCTTCTCATCGAGAGTCGGGCGGATGTTCAACCCACCGTCCGTGAAGAGCATAAGCTTATGATATGCTGGTGATTCCACCACGGCGATGTGCGATAGCAGTTTCCCTGTGCGGATTCCATTTTCCTTGTCGAGTACTGCCTTCATAAGGCTACCTGTGGAGAGTTTCCCCTTCATCAAAAGCTCTGCCTCTTTATCACGGACAAGAGAAACGGAGAGAGCTGCTATTTTACTGGGTTCTTTCTCATCTATCATCTCGTATCGGGAAAGCTCTGCCTTCTCGATGAGAGGGAGTATTTTTTCCTTATCGCCGATAAGTATCGGAAAGACAATGTCCTCCGCTTTGGCAAGTGCTTTTAGGGTTTCTGCACTTGCAGCATCTGCTACGGCAACCTTCCCTGGGACCTTAACTTCCCTCGCCTTATTTAACACCTGCTCGAAGCTTGTAAGCATCGGTTTCCTCCTCGGTAGCTATGCGTTCAGTGCTGCCAGGGCGATTGACAGGAATTTCGACTCATCGGTATCTGCTCGTGAGGTGAGAACGCAGGGGGCAGTAGCCCCTGTGACCACAGCGGCGAGACGCCCTTTAGCAAGGTGAACCAGTGCCTTATACACCGCATTTGCACTCTCTATGCAGGGGAAAATGAGCGCATCCGCATCCCCAGCGACCTCACTTTTTACCTTCTTTATACTGACACTTTCCATAGAAACGGCAAGGTCAAGTGCAAGTGGACCATCGATTATTGCTCCCTTTATCTGACCACGTTGGTTCATCTTGCTAATTAGGGCACAATCGAGGGTCGACGGCATCTTCGGATTTACCTTCTCCACCGCCGAAAGCATTGCAATCTTTGGGAGCTCGATTCCGAGTGAATGTGCGACCTTGATGCAATACTTAACAATCTTTACCTTCTGCTCGAGCGTGGGCTTGATTATGACAGCGACATCAGATAAAAGAAGTAGCTTGGGATATGTCGGCACCTCGACAACCGTGATATGCGAGAGCACTTCTTTTGGAGGAAGTAGCCCCTTTTCCTTATTGAGGATACCTCTCATATAGTTTGCAGATGAGCACAGCCCTTTCATCAAGATGTCTGCCTCGCCCGAGCGCACCATATGGACAGATTCGGCTATCGCTTTTTTCTCGTCCGGGACATTGATAATATTCAATGTCGATGGGTCGACATTATGCTCGGCTGCGACCTTCTTTATGCTTTCCTTATCCCCCGTAAGGTATGCATCGACTATCCCTTCCTTTACTGCTCTCCCGACCGCCTCGATGGTATGGGGGTCCTGTCCATATGCCACAGCAAGTTTCTTTTTCCCTTTAGATTTTGCTGCGTTAATCAACTGCTCAAGGTGTCTTACGGGTTCCATCTTCCCTCCGTCGATTTTTTAGTTATCCTATCGAGAATCTTCCCAAACTCTTCGAGTTTAAGCTCAATCGTCTCGAGTCTGCCAACAATTCTTGCCACCTGACTCTGCTGCCGTTCGAGTATAATCCCGACCATTTCCTGCGGCGTGATGCCACGATTTCCACCATCATCACGAATCTTATACTCACCGCTTGCTGTGCAGTAAGGCTTGTTCTCACCCTCGGGAACCTCTATACGAAATATAGGCTTATCGGAGAGATTTTCAATAAAAATTTCTATTTTCACTCCCGGTCGGCAGGAAGAAGCCATACTGACAAGTCTGAGTTTGTTTCCATCCGTGGGCTCAACACCGTATATCCTTCCGTACTGCATACCGTTTCTGCGCCTTGCCTCTTCCACTCCGACAAGTATTGTTCCACCGGAGGCATTGGCAAATGCAACAAAGGTCGCAGGATGAACCCCTTCAATCTCTCGCTTGAAGTCGACGAACAGATTTTCTGCACCATCCAAAAGTCTTCGGGTGCGTTCTGTCAACCCATTATAGACGCTTTTCTTCATCCAAGTAGCTCCCTGAAACGGCTTGCTGCCGATGCCGGTCTATCGGACAGGATTATTGCTCCTGCTACTGCAACGCGTCTAAAACCAGCGCGTATCAAGTCAACGACATTGTCAGGTGTTATCCCGCCTATCGCAAAAACCGGGATGGAGTCTATTCTTGCAGCCTTTTTTATCTCATCCTCACGAACTCGCACTGCGTTTTTTTTAGTCTCTGTCGGGAAGACTGCCCCAAAACCAACATAATCAGCACCAGCTCTCTTTGCTTCCTCTATCTCCCGGATGTTGTCGCAAGATGCGCCTATCAGCATCTTCCGGGAACCTCTATCGAAAAAGTTCCTCGCCTCACGGACACTGGCATCCTCTTTGCCGAGGTGAACGCCATCCGAATCGGAAAAGAACGCTATACGGTAGTCATCGTTTATTATGAGCGGAATATCCTCCGGCAAGATTGCTTTTGTATGCAGAGCAAGGTTAAGCAGCTCCTGAAAAGCTGCATTCTTCCATCTCAGTTGCACCATCTGGACTCCACCCTCGACAGCTTTCATAGCAGTCGGCAAAAACTGCTTGCCTGCAGTTTTAACCAGGTGATAATCTGCGATAAAGTAAAGCTTTATGTCATCCAAGTTTAACATTCGATAGTTCTATTCCGTGGAAATCCGCTCTTTTTATAGCAAATATCAGTTCGGCAACCTCCCTTACTGCTCCTCTACCTGCAGGAGAGCGGGTTACATAGTGTGCCACCTTTTTTGTCCGAAGCACGGCATCCTTTGGAGCTACGGCAAATCCGACCCTCTGCATCACTGGGATATCGATTATATCGTCCCCTATGAATGCGACCTCATCGTCGCATAGACCGTATCTTTCGAGTATCTTGTCGTATGCTGTCATCTTTTCTGGATACCCTGTGTAGATTTCTGATGCTCCGAGCTCTTCTCCTCTTTTTTTGACAATCTCTCCTTCCTTGCCGGTGATGATGGCAAGCTGAAGCATTCCCGACCTTGTGAGGAAATACAGTCCGAGCCCATCCTTAACACAAAAATTTTTTAGTTCAAGCTCACCTGTGCCATAGATTATTTTCCCGTCAGAGAGAACACCATCGATGTCAACTATCAGCATTTTTAGAGGAAGAATCCTTGGTGCTATGTTGTATTCACCCATCTTCACTCGACCTTAAAAACGGGTCTATTATGCTTTGCATAAACCGAGACAGCATTTAAGAACTCCCGATACATTTGATAGTCTTCAACAGGAATAATGCGCGTCTTTAAGCGGAACGAATCGATAAATATAATTTTGTTGTCCTTCACCGTCCAGGAGGCGGAGAAATCTGCATACTCATTTGAGAGCTCGACATTCTCTGGGAGCTGCTCAATCTTCCAGTTATCCGGAATACTGATTGTAACCCTGTGTCCTTTTTTGCGAGGAGACCTGTACTCTATATCGAATTTCCTCTCTAATGTTGCAGCCTCTGGGAAGTTATATGAATTCTCGTAAAACGGTATCGGGAGAATGAGAAGCTTCTTGGCAAGTGTTCCATAGTCGTCAGCAGTAAATGAAAAGAGCTGGTGGAGCGGTTTGTTCAGGTCGGTGACATTTTCTATTTCCCAGTCAGCGAGCTTTGCGCCCGGAGCTGCGTAGTTGACCCACCCCTGAAGAATGTATTCTCTTTTCTTCTTATCGACATATTCCCAGAAACCTCTCCAGCCTGCCTCCTCATCACCGACGAGTGAATCGGTCTCCACCACGACAACCGAACGGTCGGGGTGAACTGTTATATCCATTATAGCAACATCTGAGTTATCCTCGGGGAGCGGAATACTCGTGAAGCCTATCTCCCTCTTCATCGGATTGAGATAACTAACACCGACATCATCATCTCTGTAATATGGGAAGCGATGCGTTGTGGATGTTGCATCGAGAAAGATGTTCTCGCCATCCAACTGTATCTGGGTTATACTATGATTACCATCTATACTCGGTATCGAGCGGTCAATCTCCTCATCACTGTTCGTCATAACAATAATCGGCCAGGCAGGGACATCGAGTACTCGAAGCATCGTTGCAAGCAGAATGGACTTATCCGTGCAATCACCATATTTATTCTCTAAGGTGAACTGTGCCGGATGACCGGTCTGCCCCGATGAGATACTCCCTTTGATTGAAATGTATCTTATCTCTCGCTGGACAAAATAGTATATTTGAGCAATCTTGTCTCGAAGTCTCGGGAATGTATCCGTGAGTGAATGGACGAGTGAATCTATCTGTGGAGTGATGACAACTCGGTTTTTCTGGAATCCACCGAGCCAGTCGAAGATGTAGTTATAATCTTTGAATATCGACCCATCCAGATGCATAACCACATCTCCGTAGTCGGGCATATTCTTCTCGTCCGTTATCGGTGGAATATCCGTTATCTTCCAGACATACAGCCTCGATGTGTCGGTCTCGGATATTCTCGGTGAGTCAAACTCTGGCGGGATGTTCTTGCTCTTATAGATTATCTCTTTTCCTTTCGGTATCTCGACAGTATAGCGGGAAAGATACACAGGTTCATATCCCTGGAAGTACCATCCAGGGAAGAACATATTCTTATCGTATGGGTTGAATGTTTCTCGCTCGAACATATACTCGACGATGCATCCCTCAGAGACCATCGGGAGGTTTGCTGTTATTATCTTGCCATAGCTGAAGAATGACTCTCCCCTCGACTGCTCGGATAGCTTTACATCTTTTGGATTAAGGTAGAATATCTTTCCTTCAGGTGTGATTGTTCGGGCAAAGATAAATCTCGCTCTGCTCCTCTCCGGTTCAATCCAGATAGCACGCGTTCCCCATGAGAGTTTTGAACTTTTGATTATCTTACCTGCAAAATGGTATATATAGCTTCTTGTCCCATCACTGCGAAGGATATACTTTCCGTCATCTATAATCAGAATTCCAGCAGCGTCCGGGTATTTGTTCTGCATCGAGTCGGCAGCGGATGTAAGCATTGATACATCCATCGCGAAATTCTCCACCTCCTCCGGGGTCTTCTCAGATGGCTTTACGAATGATATGGAGCGGACATTGGCCCGGTTGAGTCCGAGACTATCGGGCAGAAAACAGCCGTCGTGATAAAGGATTTGAGGGTATTGTCTCGTCGTGCCATCACGGAACTGGACAAAATCCCCGGAGGCAGTGCCTGAATGCAGAACGAGGAGAAAGAATAGAATTATCCTCTTTGCCACTTATATCTTCCCATCAAAGTTTTTTAGCTAAGAAATATATATCAGTTATAGAGGTAGGTCAAGGAAATTATTTTCCTTGTGAAACAGCCTACTACCTTAAAAGGAGGAGTTTCTGGGCTTCATTGAGCTTTCCAGCCTGAATCCTCACAAAATATACACCCGATGGTAGCGAGGGGTTCCACACGGCAATGTGCCCATTAACGGGCAGTTCCACAATCTTTTTCCCGCAAATATCAAAGATATCCAGATGAGGTGGCTCGCTCAAATCAGGAGGCAGGGAGTATAATATTTTAACTGATGAATTGAACGGATTAGGGAAAGCAGAAAGCTCAAATTGTCTTGGATGTTGCTTCTCTTCTATTTTTATGCTCCCGCTATTGACTATTGCTCTTATCATAAAGTCGCCCTGTGTGCCTATCTCATACTCCGGGTCCCAGAGCAGAATCCAATACCAGCTCCCGAGTATCTCACAGCGATAGATAGCCCGATTGGAGTGCGGTGGGGAACTATCAAAGCCGTTGCCATAAGAGGAAAGGGTATCCGAATTTGTCTGTGTCCAGCCGATGAAAAACTCTCCATCGTTGAAAACAACAGGCGTTGGAAGTTCCACGACAAGCCATTCTCCTGCTGCCGCTGGATAAGCGACGCCGCTTGATAGGACCGTTCCAGGGTCTGTACCACCTGTAAGAGGGTCAACGCCATCGTCATCCCAGACCTTCCAGTGGAGCGGATATGTATTCATCGGGTAGAACTTCACAGCAAAGAGTGTGCAGGGATAGGCTGTTGGAGTGAACCATTCTGCGGCTTCCCAGTTTATCATACCCGGCCAGAAGGTATCCTCGGCGCTACCGTCATCGTAGAATATCTCCTCCCCCATCAGTGGAGCAGAAAATAGCAGAATTGCAAATACCAAAAACACCCGCATCTCATCTTCTCCCCTTTTCGACAACTTGTGTCCTCCTGAAATTATTAACATAAAATACGCATCAGACACCCCAAAAAGCCAAGGCTTTTTATAATGTTTTAGAGTGAATTGAACACTTACCGTTGATTTCCCTCTGCTAAAGAAAATGACTTTATCAGCTTGATTATACCGTCCCCATACTTTTCCGTTCGCCTTGCACCGAAGCCTTTTA